>NZ_JAFCXL010000004.1:0-270603 GCF_049898325.1 Massilia sp. DWR3-1-1
TCGCCCACGCCATCGCCGGCGCGCCGGCCGGGGCCGGGGTCGGGGCGGCGCGCCGGGCCGCCGCCGGCTGGCCGGGCCGGGCCGGTGCAGGGGCGACGGGCAGGGCGGCGCGCACCGCTTGCCCGGCCGGCGGCCGGGCGGCGCGCTGATCGAGCGGGGTGCCGGTGCCGAACGCGTCGAGCAGGTGATCGAGGTCGGCCGCCTCGCGGCCGAGGGCAGCGGCGGCGCTGGCGGCCTGCTCGACCAGCGCGGCGTTTTGCTGGGTGGCCTGGTCCATCGCGGCGATGGCCTGGTTGACCTGTTCGATGCCGGTGGTCTGCTCGGCGCTGGCGGCGGCGATTTCGGCAATGATGCTCGTCACCCGCGCCACGCTGGCCACCACTTCTTCCATCGTGCAGCCGGCCTTGTCTGCCAGTAGCGTGCCGGCGTCGACCTGGCTCACCGAGTCGTCGATGAGCACCTTGATCTCGCGGGCGGCGGCCGCCGAGCGCTGCGCCAGGTTGCGCACCTCGGACGCCACCACGGCAAAGCCGCGCCCCTGTTCACCGGCGCGCGCCGCCTCCACCGCCGCGTTCAGGGCCAGGATATTGGTCTGGAAGGCGATGCCGTCGATGACGCCGATGATTTCGGCGATGCGCTTGGACGAGGCATTGATCGAGGCCATGGTGCCCACCACCTCGGCCACCACGGCGCCGCCCTTGACGGCCACTTCCGAGGCCGACACCGCCAGTTTGCTGGCCTGGTGGGCGTGATCGGCGTTCTGCTTGACGGTGGCGGTGATCTGTTCCATCGACGATGCCGTTTTCTCGAGCGAGCTGGCCTGCTGCCCCGTGCGTTCGGACAGCGCGGTGCTGCCGGCGCCGATCCGCGCCGCGCCGCTGCCGATGGCGGCGCCGCTGGCGCGGGCGCCGCCAACGAGTTGCGCCAGGGTCGCGCGCAGGGTCTCGAGCGCGCCGCCGAGCGGCGCGGCGCCATCGTCCGGCACGCGCAGGTCGCCCTGCTGCAGGCGGTGCGCGGCGCGCGCGGCCTGCTCGAGCGGGCGGGCGGCGGCAGCGGCCAGCGTGCGCACCAGCAGCACGGCCAGCAGCGATCCCATGACCAGTCCCAGCACGACGACCTCGCGCGCGCTGTCGGCGACGGCGAGGCGGGCGGCGGCCACCTTGACGCCCGGCGCCACCGGCACCAGGCTGTCGATCAGCTTGAGCAGCCAGAGCGCCATCGCCGCAGCCAGGCCCAGCATGGAGACGGCGGCGGCGGCGAGCCGGGCGGACTGCGAAAACGGGCGGCGTGCAGGCATGGTGATTTCCTCGGGGGCAAAGTGCTCATGGTAAATAAATTCCCCAAAGCACCGTTGCGCCTCATCAAGCCCCGTCGTGCCCGCGCGCCGGCGCAAATAATCGGCAGGGCTACCGTGAAAATGATTGCCATGTGGAAATTTTGTGCCACAATAGAAGAAGCGCAGAACATGTCGCGGTCGAGGCTTTCAATCATGGCAATTCATTCAATTATGCAAACTGTATCGAAAGCGTCCCCGCTTCCGGTGGTGCAGTCACAATTGAACAATCTGGTCGAGCTCGCCACCAAGCACCTGGGCGAGGACTTGACGGCCTTGTGCACGCGCCTGTCGGCCGCCTTTCTCGCCATCGACGATCCCGCCATCGACGCCGCCACCGTGTACCACCGTGTGCGCGCGGGCAATTTGTTGAAATCTCAAAGTTACGCCTACATCCACCTGGCGGGGGCCGCCATCGACAGCCTCATGCGCAAGGAGGCGCTGGCGCTGCGCCCGCAACTGCCGGGCGCAGCGGCCAGCGCCGGTGCCCTCTCGCTGGTGCCGATGGAAGAGATGGACCTGAGCGTCACCTTCGCCACCCTCAGTCGGCCGTTCGAAGCGGCCTGCGCCGAATCGCTGGCGACCCTCAATGTACGGCTGGGATTTTTGCTCGAACGCGACACCTTGCGGGTCGGGCAGAACCCGTTCCGGCCCGACCTGGTGCTGCTGGCGCTGCACCAGGCCTGGTGCGAATTTTCCCCCGAGGCCGACACCCACGCGCTGTTCGCGCCCCTGTTGAAGCCGGGCGTGGCGCCCGATTTCGCGCCCCTGTACGAGGCCCTCAATGGCGTGCTGGAGGCGGGCAGCGGCCAGGCGCTGCGCATTCGCAAGACCGACAACGCCGCCCGCGCCAGGGCGGAACGGGCCGGCAGCAAGGCGGCGCTAGCCCGGCAATTGCGCCAGTTCCTTGCCGACGGCGGCGACTTCGACGACGACACGCCACTGGTCCCCGATCTGCCCTCCATGCCGCAGGGCAATGGCGGCTGGCGCCCCAGCGGCGCCGATGGCTTCGAGGCGGCGCCCACGCACGCCGCGCCGATGCACGCAGGATCGACGCATGCAGGATCGACGCATGCAGGATCGACGCATGCAGGATCAATACACGCCGGGTCGACCCACCCAGGGTCGATCCACGCCGGAGCGATGTCCACCGGTTCTCTCCAGGCCGGGCCCCTGCACGCCGGATCGGGCCACGCCGGCCCCGGGCATGCCGGCAGCATGCATGCCGGCCCCGTCCACGCCGGATCGACGCACCCCGGGCCGGCTGTCGCCGCCGCGTTCCACGCCGCCCCCTCCCTGGTCGCCAGCACCCACGACGCGCGGCACCATCCGGCAGCCCAGGGCGGCGCCGGCTTTGCCCCGCAGGCCGGGGGCATCGAGCATGCCGGCGCGCCGCTGGCGCCGGGCGCCGACCACCATGCCGCCTTTGCCGCCGCGCCGCAGGCGCCCCATGCCAGCCTGCTCGAGCTGCTGGCGCGCCTGCCCGGCCTGTCGCCGGTGGCGACGACGGCAACAGCACCGGTCGAGACCGGCGCCGGCGCCCAGCAAGTGTTTTATTTGCCGCGCCTGCGCCAGGCGATGCCGGCCGGCGCCCTCAACCGGGGTGACGCCACCACGCTCGACCTGCTCTCGCGCATTTTCGACACCGTCTATCTCGACGATGCCATTCCCCAGCCCACGCGCGAACTGATCCAGTACCTGCAGGCGCCCGTGCTGAAGGCTGCCCTGCTGGACAAGGAGTTCTTTTACCAGGACAACCACCCCGCGCGCCGCATGATCGACCTGATGTCGCGCATGGGCTGGGAGCAGCGCTCGGCCGACGATCCCCTGTTCCAGGCGATGCAGCGGGGCGTCGAGCGGGTCGGTCGCGACAGCGACGCCACCGTCACCGTGTTTGCCGAAGCGGTGGCCGAGCTGGAAACCACGCTGGCGGCGCAGGAGCAGGCGGCTGCCGCCACCTTCGCCGCGCCCATCGCGGCCGCCCTGAAGCAGGAAAAAGTGAGTGCGGCGACCAAGTCGGCGCGCAATGCCATCGCCCTGCGGGTGGGCGGCGGCCAGCTGGCCACGGTGGTCGAAGCGTTCCTGCAGCGCAAATGGACCTCGGTGCTGACGATCGCCTATTCGGTCGAGACGGAAAAGCCGGGCGCGGTGGGCAGCGCCACCCGCACCATGGATGACCTGATCTGGAGCGTCAAGCCAAAAATCACCGTCGAGCAGAGAAAGCAGCTGATCGCCCGCCTGCCGGGCCTGCTCACCACGCTCAATAAATGGCTCGACATCATTAAATGGCAGGATGCCGAGCGCCTGCAGTTTTTTGCCGAACTGGCCGAATGCCACGCCTCGATCGTGCGCGCACCCATCGACCTGTCACCCGAGCGGCAGCTGGAAGTGGCGCTCGAGGCGGCCCAGCAGGACGCCTTGCGCCGTGTCGAAAAGGAGCAGGCGCAGGCGGCCGCCGAACTGGTCGAGGCGGCAGCTGCCGAACAGGACCCGGTGCAGGCCGATATCGACGGCCTCGAGCGGGGCATGTGGCTCGAATTTGCCGAGGCCGACAGCGCCGCCCGCACCGTCAAGCTGGCCTGGATCAGCCCCCTGCGGACGCTGTTCATTTTTTCCACGGGCGAGCGCAAGGAAGCGTTTTCGCTGGGCATCGAGCCGCTGGCGGCGGCCTGGCGCGACGGCCGCGTGCGCATCGTGCGGCAGGACGGCATGGTGGCGCAGGCGCTGGCGGCGGCGCTGGCCGTCAATGATGCCGCCGCGGCCGCCGCCTAGCGCTGCGGCAGCGCCGTACCGTCACATCTGCCGGAACAGCTCCGCATAATTGCGGCTCACCACGAGCTGCTCGGCGCGGCCCTTCAGGCTCACCATCAGGCGTCCCCGAAAATCCGTGTGCGTGCTCGCCACGCACCTGGCCGCCACGATGGTGCTGCGGTGAATTTGCCAGAAGCGCTGCTCGTCGACTTGCTCGCGTAACTGGCGCATGGGCGTGCGGATCAGGCTTTCGCCGTCGTCCGTGAAGACGCTGGTGTACTTGTCGTTGCTCTGAAAATAAATGACGTCGTCGATGGCGATCAGGCGGGTCTGCTCGCCGTGGGCGGCGCGGATCCATTGCAGGGGCGCCACCGGTGCCGGCGGCGCCAGCGCCACGCCCAGCGTGCCCAGCGTACCGAGCAGCGCGCGCAGCGCCGCGGCCTGGTCATCGGGCCGCGCCGGCGCGCTGCGCTGCGCTTGCAGGCGCGCCACCGTGCGCGCCAGCCGCTCGGCGCTGGCCGGCTTGAGCAGGTAATCGCAGGCGGCATGCTCGAAGGCGGCCACGGCGTAATGGTCGTGGGCGGTGACGAACACGATCTGCGGCGCGTGCGCGGCGCCCGACAGGCGCCGCGCCACGTCCAGCCCCGTCAGGCCCGGCATCTGGATGTCGAGGAAGACGATATCGGGCGCCAGTTCGTCGATCAGGCGCAGCGCCTCGACGCCGTTGGCGGCCTGGCCGACGATGCGCAGCGCGGGCCAGGCGTGGGCCAGTTGCGCCGCCAGGTAGTGGCGCAGGTGCGCTTCGTCGTCGGCGATCAGGGCGGTGGGGTGCGCGGCAGTGTCGATGGCATGACCTCGGTGGTGGGCAGCAGCAGGCGCACCAGCGCGCCGCCATCTGGCTTGTCGAGCAATTGTACTTGTGCGCCGGCGCCGTGCAAACTGCGCAAGCGCGCCTTCAGGTTGGCCAAGCCGACCCCGCCGCCGGCGCGCGGCGGCGCGTTGCCGATGCCGACGCCGTCGTCGCCCACCTCGAGCACCAGCAGATCTTGCGCAAGGCGCGCCTGCAGCACGATGGTGCCGCCCTCGATCTTCGGCTCGAGCCCGTGCATGACGGCGTTTTCCACCAGCGGCTGCAACAGCATGGGAGCGATGGCGCAGGAGCGCGCAGCGTCGTCGGCCTCGATGCGGTAGCGCAGGCGCGTGCCCATGCGCACCGTCAGCACGTCCAGGTAGGCGGCGGCCAGATCGAGCTCGGCGCCCACGGTGGCGTGCTCGGCCCGGCTGGCATGCAGGCTGGCGCGCAGGAAATCGATGAAGCGCTCGAGCATGTGGCGCGCCTGCGCCGGCTCGCGGTCGATCAGGCCCAGCACATTGGCCAGGGTGTTGTACAAAAAATGGGGCTCGATCTGCGCCTGCAGCGCACGCAGGCGCGTTTCGGCCAGCAGTTGCGCCGCTTCGGCCATGGCTTCGCGCTGGCGCATGGCCTCCAGTGCGGCGCGCGCGCGCCGCTCGCCGGCGTCGTTGATGACAAACATCAGCACGGCGGTGGCCAGGGCGAACGGCAGCAGGGCCGTCACGGTGCCGTAGCGCGTCAGCACGTGCAGGGGATTATTTCCTTGCAGCAGGGCGTTGCCGCTGGCGATGCCGGCCACCACCAGCAGCGACACGAGGGCCAGGTAGTAGACCAGGCGCACCGCGCCCGCCTGGCGCCGGGGCCAGCCGCGCAGCAGCACGTCCGCACCGACCAGGCCGCCGTGAACGAGGGCGCCGACCACGTTCGACACCACCACCATCGGCAGCAGGAAATCGACCATCGAGCCGCTGTTACGAAACACGGCCTGGATAACGGCCAGCACAACGCCGATCATTGAACTCCAGATCACCGTGTAGAGCGTATCGCGCCAGCGCGACTGGGGCCAGCGCCGAAACACGGCAATGAGCTCGAGCGGGTGGCTGGCGCGCGGCGGGACGGGAGAAGAAGCCATGGTGTTGTTCCGGAAGATCATGTGGGCAGGAAATTACCATGGAAACAGTGCGGCGTGCGATAGGCCAGCCGGGCCATGGCGACGGGGCCGTCGGCGATGCGCGCGCAATCGAACACCGTCAGGGCGCTGACGGCGCGAACGGTGTCCTGCACCACCCCGACCAGGTAGCCGTCGCGCTCGTGGCGGGCGTTGCGGCGCGGCAGCAGCAGGTGTTCTTCGGCCACCCAGCCGGCGTCGAAGGTGAAGCTGTCGGCGCGGCCCTGGTCCGTGTCGACGAGGTTGACGGTGTCGAGGACGGTCTGCCCGGGTGAACTCGACACCACCGCCAGGCGCCGGTGGCGCCGCCCCACCACCTGCGGCATCACGCGGGGAAATTCGCCCCCGGCCAGCAGCACCGCTTCGTGGACGGCGCCGCTGTCGAGGTCGAGGCTGATGGCGGTGGTGGCGGCACGCCCCGCCGCTGGCCGCTGCCCCGCCATTACCTGGCCGACGGCGGCGATGGCGTCGCCCTGGTGCAAAATTGCATCGAAGCGCAGTTGGCGGCCGTCGTCGTAGGCATTGCCGAAGTGAAATACGCTGCGAGGTGGCAACTCGAACGTCCTGACGACGGCCAGGCTGGACTTGGCGATGACGATGGCGCGCAGGGGCCGCGCCGGGTTCCACTGGTGGCGCTCGGCAAAGCTGCGCGTGGGGTCGGACGAGAAGTCGTACGGCGCCACCAGGAATACCAGGTGGCGCTCGCTGATGGCGAAGTCGTGCACCATCGCCAGTTGGGGCACATCGACCGCGGCTGCGCGCCGCAGTGCGCCATCGGCGCCCACCTGGTACAGCGCCAGGCGGTCGGCGCCGGGCAGGGCGCCGAAATTCCACAGGCTGCCGTCCTGGTCGATTTTCGGGTGCGCCGAGAACGGCATCGCGCGCAGGTCCTCGCGCCAGGTCTTGAGGCCGACGGTGGCCAGGGTGGCCGGCGCCAGTTCGACCGCCGAGCCGCCTTCCCACAGCGCGTACAGTTTGCCGGCGAAGGGCAGCAGGTTGGTGTTGGCGGCGTTCATGGTGTCGTTGTTCTTGACGGCGCGCCGGTCGATGTGGGTGCCGAAGGCGGGATACAGGAACTGGCCGGCCGCACTTTCCTCGGTGAACTTCTGGGTGGCGACGAAGCAGCCCTGGTGGGCCACCTTGCCGTCGCCGATGCGCCAGCACTGGGCGAAGCCGTCGCCGTCGAACCAGTGGTGGTAGCGCTCGCCGCCCAGTTCCATGCGGCCGGGGCCGTTGCGATAGAACTGGCCGTGCAGGTCGGCCGGCAGGCGGCCCGACACCCGCGCGCTGCCGGCCTGGCTGGCGCGGGTGTCGGCGACCACCACCAGGCTGGGATCGCGCGCAAGGGCCGCGTGGAACAGGCGGGCGGTGTTGCTGTCGGCCAGGGCGGTGGCGGGCAGCAGGGCGAGAGTGCTGAGAAAATGGCGGCGTGACATGGGGGCTCCTGGCAGTGATCGGGGATTTAACGCAGGCTCACGCGCACGGCGGCGCCGCCGGCGGGCAGGGAGAAGCGGGCGTCGGCATAGGCGGCCGGTCCCATCTTGCCCAGCGCATTGTTGCTGAAGGCGTAGTCTTCGCTGGGCACGCCCATGAAGTTGCGGTCCATCTTGCCGTTGGCGTTGGCGTCGTGCACCACGGCGAACGCGTACTCGCCCGCTGGCAGGTCCTTGAAGTCGACGGTGGTGCTGCCTTGCACGGCGGCCACGCTGGCGCTGTGCAGGGCCTGCTTCATGAAGCGGCCTTCGCTGTCGTACAGGGCAACCATGATCTGGCCGGCGCCGCTCCTGACGTCGTCGACGTGGATGCGCAGGTCGGCGGCGTGGGCGGGCAGGCCGAGCAGGCTGGCAAGGGTGAGCAGGAGGGCGGTCGCTTTCATGGTGGCTCCGGGGAACGGTTGGGATGCCTCACTGTAGGCCGGCATCGCCAGCGCCGGCGGCCCGTGCGACGAAATGCCGCCGGGCGGCGCCAACGGCGCCAGGCGGGCGCGGGATGCACGGGCTGACCCCCTGCTTTTTCGCTGCCGCAGATGGTATGATCGGCCGATGTTCGTCCCCCCGATATCAACCCGCCACTGGAGTTCCTGAGCGTTGCGCCTTTCTTCCATCAAGCTGTCCGGATTCAAATCGTTCGTCGATCCCACCAACTTCCAGGTACCGGGTCAGCTCGTTGGCGTGGTCGGGCCGAACGGCTGCGGCAAGTCGAACATCATCGACGCGGTGCGCTGGGTGCTGGGCGAGTCGAAAGCGTCGGAGTTACGGGGCGAATCGATGCAGGACGTCATCTTCAACGGCTCCACCCACCGCAAGCCGGCCGGCCGCGCCTCGGTCGAACTGGTGTTCGACAACCAGGCCGGCAAGGCGGCCGGCCAGTGGGGCGTGTACGCCGAGATCGCCGTCAAGCGCACGCTCACGCGCGACGGCACCTCGACCTACTATATCAATGGCCAGCCGGTGCGCCGGCGCGACATCCAGGATATTTTCCTCGGCACGGGGCTGGGGCCGCGCGCCTACGCCATCATCGGCCAGGGCATGATTTCACGCATCATCGAGTCGCGCCCGGAAGAGCTGCGCGTGTTCCTGGAAGAGGCGGCCGGCGTGTCGAAGTACAAGGAGCGCCGCCGCGAGACGGAAAACCGGCTGGGCGACACGCGCGAAAACCTGCTGCGGGTGGAAGACATCCTGCGCGAACTGAACGCCAACCTGGAAAAGCTCGAAGCGCAGGCGGTGGTGGCGACGCGCTTCCAGAATCTGCAGGCCGAGCAGGAAGAAAAGCAGAAGCTGCTGTGGCTGCTGCGCAAGAACGAGGCGCAGGCCGAGCAGCAGCGCCAGTTCCGCGAGATGGAAGCGGCGCAGACGGCGCTGGAAGGGCAGACGGCCGGCTTGCGCCACGTCGAGCTCGAGCTTGAACACATGCGCCAGGCCCATTTTGCCGTGGGCGACCGCCTGCACCAGGCCCAGGGCCACCTGTACCAGACCAATACCGAGATCGGCGCACTGGAGGCGCAGATCAAGTTTGTGCTCGAGTCGCGCGCGCGCCTGCAGCAGCAACTGGCGGCGCTGGACGCCCAGCGCAGGCAGTGGCAGGCCCAGGCCCAGGATGCCGGCGCCCAGCTGGAAGAAGCCGATTACCTGGTCGAGGAGCTCGGCGCCCGCGTCGAGCAATCGCAGATCGCCGCCGAAGAACAGGGCGAGGCCTTGCCGGCGCTCGACGCCGCCTGGCGCGCCGCCCAGCAGGCCAGCCTCGATTCGCGCACGGCCATCCTGCAGGCGCAGCAGAAAATCGAACTGTCGGCCAGCGGTCAGCGCCATGCCGCGCAGATCATCAACGGGCTGGTCAGCCGCCGCGAGCGGCTGCAACAGGAAAAAAACGCCCTCCACCTGCCCGATTCGTCTCAGCTGCAGAACCTGCGCCTGCAACTGGAAGAAAAGCAGCAGCAGCTCGAAGAGCAGGCCATGCTGCTCGAGCAGGCGCTCGAGCAGCAAGGCGCGGCGGAAGCCGAACGGGTGGCCGCGCAGGCGCAGGTCAACCAGGAATCGGCCGCCAACGCCCAGCTCGAAGCGCGCCTGAACGCCATGCGCCAGATGCAGGAGCGGGTGCAAACCGAGGGCAAGGTGCAGCCGTGGCTGAAAAAGCACGAGCTCGAAGCGCTGCCCCGGCTGTGGCAAAAGCTGCAGGTGCAGGACGGCTGGGAGACGGCGCTCGAAGCGGTGCTGCGCGAGCGCACGGGGGCGCTGGAAGTGTCGAACCTGGACTGGGCGCGCGCCTTCTTTGCCGACGCCCCGCCGGCCAGGCTGGCGCTGTACGCGCCGGCGCTGCCGCGCGCCCAGCCGGCAGAGCAAACGCCGACGCCCGGCCTGTCGCCGTTTTATGCAATCCTTCGCATCAATGACACCCACTTGCGGGGCGTGCTGCAAGACTGGCTGCACGGCGTGTTCATCGCCGACGATGCCGCCGCCGCCCTGGCCGGGCGCGCCGCCTTGCCGCCCGGCGGCGTGTTCGTCACCCGCCAGGGCCACCTGATCAGCAGTGCCAGCGTGCGCTTTTATGCCGCCGACGCCGAGCACGACGGCATGCTGGCGCGCCAGCAGGAGATCGACAACACGGGCCGCCAGTTGCGTGCCCAGACCATGCTGGCCGACCAGGCGCGCTCGCGCCAGGTGGCGGCCGACGCCCGCGCCAGCGAGCTGGGACGGCGCCTGCAGGATGCCCGCCAGCGCATCGGCACCCTGACACAGTCGGTGCACGCGCTCCAGCTCGAGGTGGTGCGCCAGTCCGAGGTGGAGGCCCGCTTCAACCAGCGCAGCACGCAGATCGGCGCCGACCTGGCCGAAATCGGCGCCCAGGAACAAGAGCAGCAGATGCTGCGGCTGGAAGCGGAAGCGGCATTCGAGGAGCTCGACCTGGCGCTGGCCGAGCTGCAGGGCGCCCACGAGGAGCGCCAAAGCGCCTTCCTCGACCAGGAACAGGCGCTGGCGCGCGCGCGCGAGCGCCTGCGCGAACTGGAACGGGCGGCGCAGGAAGCGCAGTTCGCCGAAAAATCGCAGAAGAACAAGATCGACGAGTTGCGCCGCACCCTGGCAACTGCCAGCGCACAGGCGGACCAGGTGAGCGACGCGCTGGCGCACGGCCAGCAGGAGCTCGAAGCGCTCGAGTCGGGCGCCGCCGCCGACGGCTTGCAGGCGCTGCTCGAGCGCCGCAGCGAGCAGGAGGTGGCGCTGGCCAACGCCCGCCATGAACTCGACCAGATCACCCTGCAACTGCGCCAGGCCGAGGAGGCGCGCATGACGGCCGAACGGGGCCTGCAGCCGCAGCGCGAGAAGATCTCGGAAATGCAGCTGAAGGAACAGGCGGCGCGCCTGAACCAGGAACAGTTCACCGAAGCCTTGCAGGCGGTGGCGGCCGACGAGGCCGATCTGGCGCGCAAGCTTGAGCCGGAGATGCGCCCGTCGCTGCTGCAAGGGGACGTCACGCGGCTGGGCACTGCCATCGCCGCGCTGGGGGCGGTCAACCTGGCCGCGCTCGACGAGCTGGCGCAGGCGTCCGAGCGCAAGCATTTTCTGGACGCGCAAAATGCCGACCTGACCGAGGCCATCGACACGCTCGAAGACGCCATCGCCCGCATCGACAAGGAAACGCGCGAGCTGCTGCAGGCGACCTTCGACCAGGTCAACCTGCATTTTTCCGAGCTGTTCCCGATCCTGTTCGGCGGCGGCAATGCCCGGCTGGTGATGACGGGCGATGAAATCCTCGACGCCGGCGTGCAGGTGATGGCCCAGCCGCCGGGCAAGAAGAACGCCACCATCCACCTGCTGTCGGGCGGCGAGAAGGCCTTGACCGCCACCGCGCTGGTGTTTTCCATGTTCCGCCTGAATCCGGCGCCGTTCTGCCTGCTCGACGAGGTCGACGCGCCCCTCGACGACGCCAACACGGAGCGCTTTTGCCGGATGGTCAAGCGGATGTCGGAACACACCCAGTTCCTGTTCATTTCGCATAACAAGATCGCCATGGAGATGGCCAACCAGCTCATCGGCGTGACCATGCAGGAGCAGGGCGTCTCGCGCATCGTGGCGGTCGACATGGAAGTGGCGGCCGGCTTTGCCGAGCCGGCGCATGCGGCCTGAGCGTTTCAGGCGGCGGCGGACAGATTTTAGTCGGCCCGCATGGCGTACGCACACTGATATTGGTATCATGATGGCGATTTTGCCCGGCCTGGCCGGCGCCTTGCGGCGTGATGGACGCGTGCCGCGGCCGCCGCGTGTTACCCTCGGGCATATAAACGCAGCACCGACGAACCGATAACAGAATAAACAAAAAGGAGCTCGCCCATGCCGGGATATTTCAAGCTTGCCGCGCCCGATGCGCGCAAGGCGATCACGACCGAGGCGTACGCAGGATGACCGAACTTCAAATGAGCCTCATTGGCGGCGCCGTGGTATTTGTCGGCGCGGTTTTCGCCTACAACAAGTGGCAGGAGCACAAGGCGCGTAAAAGCGTCGAACGGGCCTTCGGCGCCGAGCACGACGACGTGTTGATGGGCGCCGGCGGCCACGCCGACGAGGCCGCTCCCGTGGCCGCGCCCGTCGCCGCCGCCCCCGCGCGCAACAGCGTGCGTGCCGAGCCGACCCTCGAC
This sequence comes from Massilia sp. DWR3-1-1, assembly GCF_049898325.1. NCBI lineage: Bacteria > Pseudomonadati > Pseudomonadota > Betaproteobacteria > Burkholderiales > Oxalobacteraceae > Massilia > Massilia sp. DWR3-1-1. Next base: position 12,236 of record NZ_JAFCXL010000004.1, read on the forward strand.
GGCGGCGCCGCCGTGCGCGCCGAGCCGGCCCTGCATCCGTACGGAGGCGCCGCCGGCGCCCCCGATCCCGGTCCACCGACCGTGCGCGCCGACGAGCAGGCCGCCCGCGACGACGGCGCCACCAGCCTGGTCGACCCGCTGATCGACTGCCTGATCCCGCTGGCACTGGAAGCGGCCCTGCGCGGCGACAAGCTGCTGCCCGTGCTGCACACCCTGCGCCACGTGGGCAACAAGCCGATCCACTACATCGGCCTGGCCGTCAGCGGCGAGTGGGAAGCGGTCGTCCATGGCGGCGTCTACACCACCTTGCAGGCCGGCGTGCAGATGGCCAGCCGCACCACCGCCCTCAATGAACTCGAATACTCGGAACTGGTGACGCGCCTGCGCGCGCTGGCCGACGAGATCGGCGCCGAGCCGGAAATTCCCGACATGATCGAAGTGATGGGCGACGCCCGCACCTTGCACAAATTCGTCGCCGGCCACGATGCCCAGCTGGGCGTGAACCTGATGTCGAATGGCGCCCCCTGGTCGATCGCCACCCTCATCGGCGCGCTGGAAAAACAGGGCTTCGATGTGCGTCCGGACGGCCGTTTCGCCATGCCCGACGGCGACGGCGGCGTGCTGTTCACCCTCAGCACCAACGTCACCCTGGGCGCCGACACCACCTCGCACCTGACCTTGCTGCTCGACGTGCCCGTGGTCGCCCCCGAGCGCGACGGCTTCGGCGCCATGGTCGGCTGCGCGCGCGCGATGGTCGGCCGGCTCGACGCCAGCATCGTCGACGACAGCGGCCAGCCCCTGCTGGACGCCACCCTGGCCGAGATCAACGGCCAGGTGCTCGAGTTCTACGAAGAGATGGCGGCCGCGGACATTCCGGCCGGCTCGACCCGCGCGTTGCGCCTGTTCAGCTAAGGGGGCCGCGTGAGCGTTACCCCTGATGCATCGTCAGCCGCGGCCGATCTGGCGCGCATCGTCGCGCTGACGGCCGAACTGAATCGACACAGCTACAATTACCACGTCAAGGATGCTCCCACCATCCCTGACGCCGAGTACGACCGCCTGTTCGCCGAACTGCAGGCACTCGAAGCGGCCCATCCGGCGGCCGTCGCCAGCGATTCGCCCACCTTGCGCGTGGGCGGCGCGCCGATCCCCGAGTTCAGGCAGGTCACCCACACGGTGCCGATGCTCTCGCTCAATAACGCCTTCAGCAGCGAGGACGTCGACAACTTCGACCGGCGCGTGCGCGAGGGCCTGGGCGTGGACGAGGTGAGCTACACGGCCGAACTCAAATACGACGGCCTGGCCATCAGCCTGCGCTACGAAAACGGCCTGTTCGTGCAGGCCGCCACGCGCGGCGACGGCAGCACGGGCGAGGACGTCACCGTCAATATCCGCACGGTGCGCAACATCCCGCTGCGCCTGCACGGCCAGGCGCACCAGCTTCCCGCCGTGCTGGAAGTGCGTGGCGAAGTGCTCATGCTCAAGGCCGAATTTGCCGCCCTCAACGCGCGCCAGCGCGAGGCGGGCCTGCGCGAGTTCGTCAACCCCCGCAACGCCGCCGCCGGCAGCCTGCGCCAGCTCGACTCGCGCATCACCGCCAGCCGCAAGCTGCGCTTTTACAGCTACGGCATTGGCGCGCTCGAAGGCATGCCCATGCCGGACGCCCATTCGGCCTTGCTGGACTGGTTTGAAACGCTGGGCTTGCCCGTGTCGGATGAGCGTGCGCGCGTGGCCGGCGCGGCCGGCCTGCTCGACTACTTCCTCAAAGTGGGCCAGCGTCGTTCCCGCCTGCCTTACGAGATCGATGGCCTGGTGTACAAGGTCGACCGGCTGGAAGACCAGCGCGCGCTCGGCTTCGTCGCGCGCGCGCCGCGCTTTGCGATGGCCCATAAATTCCCCGCCGAGGAAGCGTTGACGCAAGTGCGCGACATCGGCGTGCAGGTGGGCCGCACGGGCGCGATCACCCCGGTGGCGCGGCTCGCGCCCGTGTTCGTCGGCGGCGTGACGGTGGAAAACGCCACCTTGCACAACGAGGGCGAAGTGCGCCGCAAGGACATCCGCATCGGCGACACCGTCATCGTGCGGCGCGCCGGCGACGTCATCCCCGAGGTGGTCAGCTTCGTGCCCGAGCGTCGCCCCGCCGATGCGCGCGAATTCGTCATGCCCACGCTGTGCCCCGTGTGTGGCTCGGCCATCGTCCGCCTGGAAGACGAGGCGATCGCGCGCTGTTCGGGCGGCTGGACCCATTGCGGCGCCCAGAAGAAGGGTGGCCTGATGCATTTCGTGTCGCGCCGCGCCATCGACGTCGAGGGCCTGGGCGACCAGCTCATCGAGCAACTGGTCGACAAGGGCCTGATCGACACCGCCGCCGACCTCTACGCGCTCGACCAGCACAAGCTGGCGGGGCTGGACCGGATGGCCGCCAGGTCGGCCCAGAACGTCATCGACGCGCTGGAAAAATCCAAGGACACCACGCTGGCCCGCTTCATCTACGCGCTGGGCATCCGCAACGTGGGCGAGTCGACCGCCAAGGCGCTGGCCCAGCACTTCGGCAACCTAGACGCCCTGCTGCATGCGGCCGCCTTCGCGGGTGGTCTGCAACTGCTGGAAGTGGACGACGTCGGCCCCGTGGTGGCGCGCTCGATCACCGAGTTTCTCACCGATCCGGTCAACCTGGCGCTGGTCGGGCGCCTGCGCACCGCGCTGCGCTGGGCCGAAGGCGAGCATGTCATGACGCGCCCGGCCGGCGCGCTGGCCGGCAAGACGCTGGTCCTCACGGGCACCTTGCCAACGCTCAGCCGCGATGCCGCGGCGGCGCTGATCGAGGCGGCCGGCGGCAAGGTGTCGGGCTCCGTGTCGAAAAAAACCGCCTGGGTGGTGGCCGGCGCCGAAGCGGGCAGCAAGCTGGCCAAGGCCGAAACGCTGGGCCTGGCCATCCTCGACGAAGCCGGCCTGCTGGCCCTGCTGGGGGCGGACCAGCACCGATGAGCGCGACAGGGCTGCGCACGTACCAACCCATTTTCCCATTTTTATATCAGGCGACCTTCAATGAAAAAAATTACCAAAGCAGTTTTCCCAGTAGCCGGTCTCGGTAGTCGTTTTCTGCCGGCGACCAAGGCCCAGCCCAAGGAGATGCTGCCCGTTGTCGACAAGCCGCTGATCCAGTACGCGGTCGAAGAGGCGGTCGCCGCCGGCATCACCGAGATGATCTTTATCACCGGGCGCAACAAGCGCGCCATCGAAGACCATTTCGACAAGGCCTACGAACTCGAAGCCGAGCTCGAAGCGGCCGGTAAGCAGGTTCTGCTCGATTTCGTCCGCAACGTCATCCCGAAACACATCACCTGCATCTACATCCGCCAGTCGGCCCCGCTGGGCCTGGGCCACGCCGTGCTGTGCGCGCGCCCGGTGGTGGGCAATGAGCCCTTCGCCGTGCTGCTGGCCGACGATTTCATGGACACCGCAGACGGTCACAGCCCCGTGCTGGCGCAAATGACGGACATCTACAACTACGAAAAATGCTCGCTGCTGGCGGTGCATGATGTGCCGCGCGCGCACACCCGCCAGTACGGCATCGTCAGCGCCACCGCTTACCGCCCCGACCTCGAACTCGTTTCCGCCATTGTCGAAAAGCCCCAGCCCGAAGTGGCGCCGTCGACCCTGGCGGTGGTGGGGCGCTACGTGCTCACGCCGAAAATCTTCGAGCACCTCGAACACCTGGGCACCGGCGCCGGCGGCGAAATCCAGCTCACCGACGGCATCGCCGCCCTGATGAACGACGAGCGCGTGCTGGCCCACCGCTATGCGGGCCAGCGCTACGATTGCGGCTCCAAGCTGGGCTACCTGCAGGCGATGACGGCGATGGGCCTGAAGCACCCCGAGACGGCGGCCGGCTACCGTGAATTCCTGCAGCAGGTCGCCGGCACCCTGGCCGCGCCATGAGCGTCCGGGAAATCCTCAAGATGGGCGACCCTCGCCTGCTGCGCGTGGCCGAACCGGTCACCGAGTTCGATACGCCGGCCATGCGCGCGCTGATCGCGGACATGTTCGACACCATGCACGATGCGAATGGCGCCGGACTGGCCGCGCCGCAGATCGGCGTCAACCTGCAACTGGTCATTTTTGGCTTCAAGGACAACCAGCGCTATCCGGACGCCCCGCCGGTGCCGCAGACGGTGCTGATCAACCCGATCCTCACGCCCCTGTCGAACGACACCGACGAAGCGTTCGAAGGCTGCCTGTCGGTGCCGGGCCTGCGCGGGGTCGTCGAGCGCTACACGCGCCTGCATTATGAAGGCGTCGACCAGTACGGCGCGCCCATCGTGCGCGATGTGGACGGCTTTCATGCGCGCGTGGTGCAGCACGAGGTCGACCATCTGCATGGCATCCTCTACCCGATGCGGATCACCGACTTTTCGCGCTTCGGCTTTACCAGCGTGATGTTCCCCGATCTCGATCCGGGAGAGGACGATTGAAGGCCGCGCCGATCCTGTGCACGCTGCTGGCGCTGGCCGCCGATGGCGCCCGCGCCGAGCCGCTGTTCGTGCGCATCGAGCCGGTACCGGTGCGCGAAGTGTGGATCGACAGCGGCTTTGCCACTTACCATTTTAATCGCGACAAGGACCTCAACGGCGCCAACGGCGGCCTGGGCATCGAATACCGCTTTCGCGGCGACCTGGCGGCCACCGCGGGCCGCTTCTACAACAGCGACCGGGCGTATTCGAATTATGTGGGCGCGATCTGGCAGCCGTATGCGATCGGGCCGGTGCGCCTGGGCGCGGTGATCGGTGCCTTCAATGGCTACCCGAAAACCCGCGACGGCGGCTGGTTTCCCGCCCTGATTCCCGCGGCAAGTTTTGAATACCGGCGGGTGGGCGTGAATATCGGCTTCGTGCCCAGCTACAAGGACCGCCTGTACGGCGGCATTTCCGTGCAGCTCAAGCTGAAGGTATTCGAGTAAGCGTCTCGAGGACCCCTTAAAACTGTTCCTCGGGGCGCAGGTAGCGCCACTGGCCCACCGGCAGGTCACCCAGCTTGACCTTGCCGATGCGCACGCGTTTGAGGCCCAGCACCTTCAGTCCCACCATGTCGCACATGCGGCGGATCTGGCGCTTTTTGCCTTCTCGCAAGGTAAAACTGAGCTGGTCCTCGTTTTGCCAGCGCACCTTGGCGGGCAGCAGGGCCTTGCCATCCATCCATAGTCCGAAACACAGTTTCTTCAGGTCGCCCTCGGGCAGGGTGCCCGGCTTGGTGTATTGCACCCGCACCAGGTATTCCTTTTCGATGACGGTGTCTTCGCCGATCAGGGTCTTGGCCACGCGCCCGTCCTGGGTCAGGATCAGCAGGCCCACCGAATCGATGTCGAGCCGGCCGGCCGGCACCAGCGAGCGCAGCTGGGTGGGGTGGAACTGTTCCGGCGACGGGTCGTCCGGCCAGCGGTTTTCCGCCTTGATCAGGGCGACGGCGGGGGTGTAGCCGTCCTCGGCCTGGCCGCTGACGTAGCCCATCGGCTTGTTGATGAGCACGGTGACGCGCTTCGATTGCTCGGCCGCGGCCTGGCGCTCGACCGTCACTTTTTGTTCGGGATAGACCTTGCTGCCCAGTTCGGATTTGACCTGGCCGTCGACCCGCACCCAGCCGCGGGCAATCCACTCGTCGGCCTCGCGGCGCGAGCACAGGCCCAGTTCGGACATTCGTTTCGACAGTCGTAAAAGTTCACTCATTGATTCTGCATGCTTTCGTTTCTAAACCTTCAGGGCGTCCAGTAACTCGGTTTCGAGCTGGATCTGATTTCTTGCGGTCGACAGGCCGGCGCCGTCGACCAAAAATACGTCTTCGACCCGCTCGCCCAGGGTCATCACCTTGGCCGTGTGCAGGTTGATGCGGTGGCGCGCCAGCACGCTGGCGATCGAATAGAGCAATCCCGTGCGGTCGGCCGCCGACACCGACAGGATGTGGTACTGGCCTTTTTCGTCGGGCCGCAGGTCCACCGTCGGGGTGACGGGAAAACTGCGCGACAGGCGCGACAGGCGGCCGTGGCTGGGCGCCGGCAGCGGCGCCTGGCGCGTGAGCAGCTCGCAGATTTCGTGCTCGATCAGGCTGATGATGTCGCGGTAGTTCTTGGCGAAATTCTGCTCCGTCACGAGGAAGGTGTCGAGCGCGTAGCCCTTGCGGGTGGTGTGGATCTTGGCGTCGAAAATGCTGAAATTCTTGCGGTCGAAGTAGCTGCACAGGCGCGCGAACAGGTCCGGCTGGTCGCGCACGTAGACCGCCACCTGCAAGCCTTCGCCGATGGGCGCCAGGCGGCATTTGACGACCGGCTTGTCGCTGTCGAGCTGGTCGTACAGGGAGCGCGTCTGCCAGGCGATGGTGGCGGCGTCGTGGCGCAGGAACCAGGCCATGTCGAGCTGGCCCCACAGGGCGGCGTGGGCTTTTTCGGGCAGCCCGGCCAGGCGCAGCATGGCGCGCGCCTCGTCCTGGCGGTTGCGCAGCTCGCGGTCGGCCGAATGGGGTTCGCCGCCCAGCACGCGCAAGGTGACGCGGTACAGGTCTTCGAGCAGCTTGGCCTTCCAGGCGTTCCACACTTTCGGGCTGGTGCCGCGGATATCGGCCACCGTCAGCAGGTACAGGGCGCTCAGGTGGCGCTCGTCGCCCACCACGGCGGCGAAGGCGGCGATGACGTCGGGGTCCGACAGGTCCTGCTTTTGCGCCACCTGCGACATCGTCAGGTGCTGCTCGACGAGGAACACCACCAGCTCGGTGTCGGCCGGCTTGATGCCATGTTCGTCGCAGAAGGCGCGGGCGTCGACCGTGCCCAGCTTGGAGTGGTCGCCGCCGCGGCCCTTGGCGATGTCGTGGAACAGCGCGGCCACGTAGAGCAGCCAGGAATCGCGGAAATTGGCGATCAGGTCGCTGCAGAACGGGTATTCGTGGGCATGCTCGCTCATGGTGAAACGGCGCATGTTACGCACCACCATCATGATGTGCTGGTCCACCGTGTAGACGTGGAACAGGTCGTGCTGCATCTGGCCGACGATGGGGCGAAACGCGGGCAGGTAGCGGCCCAGGATGCTCATCTCGTTCATGCGCCGCAGCGCGTGCACCAGTCCCACCGGCGCCTGCAGGATGCGCAGGAAGGCGGCGCGGTTGCGCGGATCGGCGCGGAAATCGTCATCGATCAGCGAACGCGCATGCCACAGCGCGCGCGTGGTGCGCGCCGTCAGGCCTTTCAGGTTGGGCCGCTCGGTCATCAGGACGAACAGTTCGAGCAGGGCCGAGGGCGCCTGCTGGAAGGTGTCGTCGGCGCTGATGTCGATCAGGTCATTGACCTCGTTGAAGCGATCATTGATGACCGTCAGGTTTTCCGGCTGCGGAAACAGCTGCGCCTCGATGTTCTGCAGCAGGATGGTGTTGAGCTGGGTGACCGTCTTGGCGGCCCAGTAATAGCGCTGCATCAGCAGTTCGCTGGCGCGGCGGGCGTTGCTGCCTTCGCCCGTCGAGCGCAGGCCGAACGTTTCGGCGATCGGCGTTTGCACGTCGAACACCAGGCGGTCTTCGCGCCGGCCCGCGTGCAGGTGCAGGCGGATGCGGATGTCCTTGAAGGCCGCTTCCTTTTCCATCAGCGCGCGCGCCTCGGTCTGGTTGATCAGGCCGCGCGTGGCCAGTTCGCGCCAGGAGTTGGCCAGCCCGGCCGCCTTGGCCACCCACAGGATCACTTGCAGGTCGCGCAGGCCGCCGGGGCTTTCCTTGCAATTCGGTTCCAGCGCAAATGCGGTGTCTTCGTACTTGGCGTGGCGCAGGCGCATCTCGGCCGCCTTGGCCTGATAAAACGCCTGGGGATCGAGCTGCTCCCAGTAGCGCTCCTGCAAGGTGGCGAACAGGGCGACGTCGCCCGTGATCAGGCGCGCTTCAAGCAGGCTCGTTTGCACCGTGATGTCGGCGCTCGACTCGGTCATGCACTCGTCGACGGTGCGGATGCTGCTGCCAATTTCCAGGCCCAGGTCCCACAGCAGCTGCACCAGGTGTTCGAGGCGCTCGCGGGTGGCGGCGTCGGCCGGCCGGCCCAGCAAAATGAGCAGGTCGACGTCGGAATACGGAAACAGTTCGCCACGGCCGTAGCCGCCCACGCCCACCAGCGCGCTGTCGGCCGGCAGGCCGGCGCGGCGCCAGGCCTCGGTGAGCACCAGGTCGACGCTCTGGCGCAGGCCGCGCAGCAGCTTTTCCGGCTTGCTGTCGCTGCGAAAGGCGGCGATCAGGACCTGGCGGTCCGCCTTGAGCTGCTGCTTTAACAGCTCGCGCGTGTGGCCCGGGGTGGCGACGGCCTCCATGCCGGCCTAGACGACGGCCGCGGCGGCGGCGGCCTGCCCGGTAATAAAGGCCGGCGGCGGCGGCGTGCCGGCCGACTGGGTCAGGATCTCGTAGCCGGTTTCCGTCACCAGCACCGTGTGTTCCCACTGCGCCGACAGGCTGCGGTCTTTCGTCTTGATGGTCCAGCCGTCGTTCATTTCCTTGATCTCGCGGCGGCCCGCGTTGATCATCGGCTCGATCGTGAAGATCATCCCCGCGGCCAGCTTTTCCAGCGTGCCGGCGCGGCCGTAATGGAGCACCTGCGGCTCTTCGTGGAACACCTTGCCAATGCCGTGGCCGCAAAATTCGCGCACCACGCTGTAGCCGTTCTTCTCGGCGTGGACCTGGATGGCGTGGCCGATGTCGCCCAGGTGGGCGCCGGGCTTGACCTTCGAGATGCCGATCCACATGCATTCATAGGTCACTTCCGACAGGCGCCTGGCCATGATGGTCGGTTCGCCCACCAGGAACATGCGGCTGTTGTCGCCGTGGTAACCATCCTTGATGACGGTGATGTCAAGATTGACGGAGTCGCCGCTCTTGAGGGCCTTGTCGCCGGGGATGCCGTGGCAGATGACGTCGTTGACGGAGGTGCAGATGGCCTTGGGGTAGGGCGTGTAGCCGGGCGGGCAATAGTTCAGCGGCGCCGGGATGGTGCCCTGGACGTTGACCATGTACTCGTGGCACAGACGGTCGAGTTCGCCGGTGGTGACGCCCGGTTTGACAAATGGCGTGATGTAATCGAGCACTTCGGCGCCAAGGCGGCCGGCCAGGCGCATGCCTTCGATGTCAGCTTGGGTTTTGATGGAAATAGTGGACATGGATTGTTTTACTCAAAAATAAGGGGCGCGGCGGGCCCAACGGGCCCCGCCAATGCGGATGGCACCATTATAGAGGAAGATGACGACCTTGATCGAGTGCCCGCCGGCACGGCCCTGGCCGCGCCGCGCGTGCGCCGGCGCAGGCCCATGTTGAATTTTCCACGAAATGCGCTTATAATCTCGGGTTGCCCGGCTATGCATTCTCGGTGGTCGGCAAACCAAGCAAGTTTAAATGTTAAAAATCGCGAGTCCGGTCGCAAAGGGTGCCTGAATGGTGCTGACCGGATTCCAGACCCAACCCTGGAGAAATACCATGTCCGTAACAATGCGCGAAATGCTCGAAGCCGGTGTCCACTTCGGTCACCAAACCCGTTTCTGGAACCCAAAGATGGCACCGTTCATCTTCGGTCACCGCAACAAGATCCATATCATCAACTTGGAAAAGACGATGGGTATGTATCAGGAAGCCATGAAAACCATCAAGCAAGTGTCGGCACAGCGCGGCACCATCCTGATGGTCGGCACCAAGCGCCAGGCCCGCGACATCATCGCCGCTGAAGCCCAGCGCGCTGGCGTGCCTTACGTCGACCAGCGCTGGTTGGGCGGCATGCTGACCAACTTCAAGACCATCAAGACCTCGATCAAGCGCCTGAAAGACATGGAAGCCCAGGTTGAAGACGGTTCGGTCGAGAAGCTGTCGAAAAAAGAAGGCCTGATGTTCGAACGCGAAATGATCAAGCTGCAAAAATCGATCGGCGGCATCAAGGACATGGGCGGCGTTCCTGACGCAATCTTCGTCGTCGACGTCGGCTACCACAAAGGTGCCATCACCGAAGCGGGCAAGCTGGGCATTCCCGTCATCGGCATCGTCGACACCAACCACTCGCCAGAAGGCGTCACCCACATCATCCCGGGTAACGACGACTCGTCGAAAGCGATCATGCTGTACGCTCGCGGTGTCGCCGACGCCATCCTCGAAGGCCGCGCCAGCGCGACCAACGAAGTGGCCGACATGGTCAAGGCCGCCGGCGCCGACGAATTCGTCGAAGTGTCCGAACAGGCTTAAGTTGTAAACAGCAGGGCAAACATGCTGCGCTGCGGGGGCAACCCCGCAGCGCAGTAAAAAAAGGGTGGCAGCTTGCTCACCCTTTTTTTTAAACCGGGATCGCAGCGAGGCGCGCCTGCACCACATCGGCGCGCCGCCGGTCCCCATCATCGACAACATTTAGGAGAATTCACATGGCAGCTATTACCGCAGCGATGGTAGGCGAACTGCGCGGCAAGACCGACGCACCAATGATGGAATGCAAAAAAGCACTGACCGAAGCCGAAGGCGACATGGTCCGTGCGGAAGAAATCCTGCGCGTCAAGCTGGGCGGCAAGGCCTCGAAAGCCTCGTCGCGCATCACCGCCGAAGGCGTGGTCGTCGCTTACATCGCCGGCAACGCAGGCGCGCTGCTGGAAATTAACAGCGAAACCGACTTCGTCGCCAAGAACGACGACTTCATGCAGCTGGCCAACGACGCCGCCAAACTGGTTGCCGAAAACAACCCGGCCGACGTCGCCGCCCTGCTGGCCCTGCCGCTCGACGGCAAGACCCTCGACGAAGTGCGCGCGGCCCTGATCGGCAAAATCGGCGAAAACATGTCGATCCGTCGCTTCCAGCGTTTCGAAACCACCGGCAAGCTCGCTTCCTACATCCACAGCAACCGGATCGGCGTCATCGTCGAATTCGACGGCGCCGACGAGCAAGTCGGTAAAGATGTTGCCATGCACATCGCCGCCATGAAGCCCGTGTCGTTGTCGTCGGACCAGGTGCCTGCCGAACTGATCGAAAAAGAACGTTCGGTCGCCGCCCTGAAAGCCCAGGAAGACGCCGACCAGGCCGCCGCCGCCGGCAAGCCTGCGCAGTCGCCGGAAATCCTGGCCAAGCGCCTCGAAGGTTCGGTCCAGAAGTACCTGAAAGAAGTGTCCCTGCTGAACCAGCCGTTCGTCAAGAACGACAAGCTGTCGGTTGAGCAAATGCTCAAGGCGGCCGGCACCACGGTCAAATCGTTTGCCATGTTCGTCGTCGGCGAAGGCATCGAGAAGAAGCAGGATGATTTTGCCGCTGAAGTCGCAGCGCAAATTGCTGCCTCGAAGCAATAAGTTGCAAAGCGGGCCGGAAGGCCCGTTTTTTTAACTAGCGTAACAGTAACAAGGTGTCGCCCGCTCACGAAGCGCAGCGGCACTTTCAGTACCAAACAACCTACGTCACCCAGGAGCCTCCATGACCAAACCCGCTTACAAACGCGTTCTTCTCAAACTCTCGGGCGAAGCACTGATGGGCGACGACAACTACGGTATCAACCGCGCCACCATCGACCGCATGGTCAGCGATATCGCCGAAGTGGCCGCGCTGGGCGTCGAGCTGGCGGTGGTCATTGGCGGTGGCAATATTTTCCGCGGCGTCGCCCCCGGCGCCCAGGGCATGGACCGCGCCACCGCCGACTACATGGGCATGCTGGCCACCGTCATGAATGCGCTGGCGCTGGCCGACGCCATGCGCCACGTGGGCATCACCGCCCGCGTGATGTCGGCGATCGCCATCGAGCAGGTGGTCGAGCCTTACGTGCGCCCGAAAGCGCTGCAGTACCTGGAAGAGGGTAAAGTGGTCGTGTTCGCCGCCGGCACCGGCAATCCCTTCTTCACCACCGATACCGCCGCCGCCCTGCGTGGCGCCGAGATCAGCGCTGAAATCGTGCTCAAGGCAACCAAGGTCGATGGCGTCTACACTGCCGATCCCAAGAAAGACCCGACCGCCACCCGCTACAATTCGATCAGTTTTGACGAAGCCATCTCGAACCAGTTGCAGGTGATGGACGCCACCGCGTTCGCCCTGTGCCGCGATCAGAAACTGCCCATCAAGGTGTTTTCGATCATCAAGCCGGGCGCGCTGATGGCCGTCATCATGGGCGAAGACGAAGGCACGCTCGTTCACGTGTAAAATCACGTGACTGATGGGGAAGCGACTCCCCGTTTTTCAGGCGCCGCGGCAGCACGTCCGCGGCGCCGCGCATGACCTTACGCACCACATTACGCACCACATTACGCACCACCCCCAACAAAAGCTACAGGAGAGCAGCATGACCATCGCTGACATCAAGAAAAGTGCGCAGGAGCGCATGAGCAAGTCGATTGAAACCTTGCGCGCCGATCTGGCCAAGGTGCGCACCGGCCGCGCCCACGTGGGCATCCTCGACCACGTGATGGTCGACTATTACGGTTCGCCCACCCCGCTGAGCGGCGTGGCCAACATCAACCTGATCGACGCGCGCACCATCGGCGTGCAGCCGTACGAGAAAAAAATGGCCGCCGCCATCGAAAAAGCCATCCGCGATGCGGACCTGGGCCTCAATCCATCGTCGCAGGGCGAACAGATCCGCGTTCCCACGCCGATGCTGTCCGAAGAGCGTCGCAAGGAAATGGTCAAGCTCGTCAAGGTCGAAGCGGAAGACGCGAAAATTGCCATCCGCAATATCCGCCGCGATGCCAATGAACAGGTCAAAAAACTCGTCAAGGACAAGCTGGCGTCGGAAGACGACGAGCGCCGTTCCAACGATGAAATCCAGAAGCTGACCGACAAGTTTGTCGTCGATGTCGACAAGATGGTCGTCGACAAAGAAAAAGAAGTGCTGACGGTCTAGTCCTCAAGTCAACCACAGTCTGGATTTATGATTTTCAAAAGTTCTACCAAGACGGTACCGGATGCACCGCAGGTACCGTGCCACGTCGCCATCATCATGGATGGCAATGGCCGCTGGGCCACCCGCCGCATGCTGCCGCGGGTGGCCGGCCACGTCAAGGGCGTCGATGCCGTGCGTGACATCGTCGAAGCCTGCGTCGACCGCGGTATCGCCTACCTGACCCTGTTCGCCTTTTCGTCCGAAAACTGGCGCCGCCCCGAAGAAGAAGTGTCGCTGCTCATGCGCCTGTTCGTCACCGCGCTCGAGCGCGAAGTGGCGAAGATGCATGCCAACGACATTTGCCTCAAAGTGGTGGGCGACCTGTCGCGCTTCGACGTCAAGCTGCGCGACATGATCGCCAATGCCGAACGGCGCACTGCCAACAACAAGCGCCTGACGCTGTCGATCTGCGCCAACTACGGCGGCCGCTGGGACATCATGCAGGCGACCCGGAAAATGCTCGAGGCCCATCCCGGCGTCACCGATTTCACCGAAGAGCAATTGGCCGAGCACCTGGCGATGGCCTACGCGCCCGAGCCGGACCTGTTCATCCGCACTGGCGGCGAACAGCGCATTTCCAACTTCCTGTTGTGGCAACTGGCGTATTCGGAACTGTATTTCACCGAAACGTTCTGGCCCGATTTTTCGCCCGCTGCGCTCGACGAAGCGATTGTTTCCTATCAAAGCCGCGAGCGCCGTTTCGGTCGCACGGGCGACCAACTGGCCCAGAAAAAATAGCCCATGCTTAAAACACGCATCATCACGGCGCTCGTCTTATTGGCCATCCTGTTGCCAGTGCTGTACCTGGGCAACCCGATCGCCTTCGCCGTGGTGGTGGCCGCGTTTTTCGGCGCCGCCATCTGGGAGGCGTTCCGCCTGTTCACGCCCGGCTCGAAGCAGGTGCTGCTGATCGCCGCCGTCTGGACGGCCGTGTTTGCGTACGCCTTCCTGCTGGTGCCACAGGCCCGTCCGTCGATGTGGTTCGCCATCGGCGTGCTGGTGTGGCTGCTGCGACTGGCGCCCTCGCTGAAAATCGGCCTGCCGCCCCTCGCCAGCGTGAGCAACACCTTGTTGAGCATCACCTACGCCATTTCCATCGTCGCCTGCTTCGCCGCCATCGTCACCCTGTTCCACCATTCGGCCCTGTACCTGCTGTCGGTGCTGGTGCTGGTGTGGATCGCCGACATCGGCGCCTATTTCTCCGGCAAGGCTTTCGGCAAGCGCAAGCTGGCGCCATCGATTTCCCCCGGCAAGTCGTGGGAAGGCGCCATCGGCGGCGGCATCGCCGTGCTGGTGCTGGCCGGCGCCGCCGTGCTGTTCGGCGGCGCCGCTCTGGCCGACACCTTCCCCGTCTACCTGCAGGCACGCTTCGGCTGGGGCGGCTTCGCCCTGGCGCTGGTGGCCATCGCGGCGCTGTCCGTCTGCGGTGACCTGTTCGAATCCCAACTCAAGCGCCGCGCCGGCGTCAAGGACAGCAGCGCGCTGCTGCCAGGTCACGGCGGCGTGCTCGATCGTATCGATGCCCTGGTGCCCGTGCTGCCGCTGGCGGCGTTGATCGCCACCTGGCTCTAGGGCAGGGCTTGTAAGGAATACCATGCAACAAGTAACCATTCTCGGCGCCACCGGCTCGATCGGCGTCTCGACCCTCGACGTGCTGGCGCGTCATCCCGACAAATACACCGTGTACGCGCTGACGGCCCACAGCAAGGTCGATGAACTGGCCGCCCAGTGCGTGCAGTTCCGCCCGCAGCGGGCCGTCGTCGGCAGCGCCGACGCGGCCCGGCGCCTGGAGGCGCTGCTGCGCCAGCGCGAGGTGCCCTGCGCCGTGTCGTGGGGCGAAGCGGCCCTGTGCGAAGTGGCGGCCGAAGCCGACACCGTGATGGCCGCCATCGTTGGCGCCGCGGGCCTGGCGCCCACCCTGGCCGCGGCCAGGGCAGGGCGCAAGATCCTGCTGGCCAACAAGGAGGCGCTGGTGCTGTCGGGCCAGTTGTTCATGGACCTGGTGGCGCGCCACGGCGCCGTGCTGTTGCCGATCGACTCCGAGCACAATGCGATCTTTCAATCGCTGCCGCTGGCGTACGGCCGCTCGCCCGCTGCCGCCGGCGTGGCGAAGATCGTCCTCACCGCGTCCGGCGGACCGTTCCTGAAACGCGCCGTCGATACGCTCGAGAGCGTCACGCCCCAGGAAGCCTGCAAGCATCCGAACTGGTCGATGGGCCGCAAGATCTCCGTCGACTCGGCCACCATGATGAACAAGGGCCTCGAAGTGATCGAGGCGCACTGGCTGTTCGGCGCGCCGGCCGCGCAGATCGAGGTGCTGATCCACCCGCAAAGCGTGATTCACTCGATGGTCTCGTATGTTGACGGCTCGGTGCTGGCGCAACTGGGCAATCCCGACATGCGCACGCCGATCGCCCACGCGCTGGCGTTCCCCGAGCGGATCGACTCCGGCGTCGCCCAGCTCGACCTGGCCGGCATGGCCGCGCTGCAGTTCGAGCAGCCCGACCTGGCCCGCTTTCCCTGCCTGGCGCTGGCCTTTGACGCGCTGCGCGCCGGCGGCACCGCCCCGGCCCTGCTCAACGCCGCCAACGAAGTGGCGGTCGAGGCCTTCCTGCAGCGCCAGATCGGCTTTCGCGACATCGACCGCGTCGTCAAGACCGTCATGGATGAGAATGCCCACGGCGCGGCCGACAGCATCGACGCCGTGCTGGCCCAGGACGGCGTGGCGCGCACCGCCGCCGCCGCCATCGTCGCCCGCCTGGCAGGGGCGCGCCGATGAACAATCTGCTGATGATCCCCGCCTTTATCCTGGCGCTGGGACCGTTGATCATTTTTCACGAACTGGGTCACTACCTGGTGGCGCGCCTGTGCGGGGTGAAGGTGCTGCGCTTTTCCGTCGGCATGGGCAAGGTCGTGTGGTCGCGTAAATTCGGCCCGGACCAGACCGAGTGGGCGGTGTCGGCGCTGCCGCTGGGCGGCTACGTCAAGATGCTCGACGCGCGCGAGAGTGATACCGAGGTCGATCCGAAAGACGCCCACCGCGAGTTCACGCGCCAGTCGGTATGGCGGCGCATCGCCATCGTCGCCGCCGGGCCGCTGGCCAACTTCGTGCTGGCCATCGTGTTGCTGGCGGGGCTGGCGATGGCCGGCACCACCGAGCCGTCGGCGCGCCTGCGCGCCCCCGACGCCACCAGCGCCGCCTGGCAGGCGGGCCTGCGCGGCGGCGAGACGGTCGCCGCCGTTGATGGCAATGCGGTTGCCAGTTGGGCGCAACTGCGCTGGGCGCTGGTCGACGCGATCGTCGAAAAGCGCGCCGTGCGGCTCGACGTGCGCCAGCCGCAGGGTGGCCAGTTCGCCGCGCTGGTGCCGGCCACCGCGCTGGCCGGACTCGACATCGACAGCGATTTCACCGCCCGCCTGGGGCTGGACCTGTGGCGCCCGCCAGCGGCGGTTGAAGCGGTCGTCGCCGGCAGTCCTGCCCAGCAGGCCGGCCTGCGCGAGGGCGACATCGTCAGTGCCGTCGACGGCGCGCCGGTGGCCGACGGCATCGACCTGGTCAAGGCGGTGCGGGCGTCGAACGGCAAGCCGCTCGCCATCACGCTGCTGCGCTCCGGCGTGGCGATGACGGTATCGGTGACGCCGCAGCTGCGCGCGCAGGACAAGCTGTGGGCGATCGGCATGGCGCCGCGCGTGGCGCCCGAGATGGTGACCGTGACGGCCGGGCCGGTCGATGCCGTCGGCATCGGCATGCGCCGTACCTGGGAGACCATCACCATCACGCTCAAAATGATCAAGCGCATGGTGACGGGCGAAGTGTCGCTCAAAAATGTCACCGGTCCCTTGACCATCGCCGACTACGCCCAGCAGACCATGCGCCTCGGTCCGGCTGTATTTATCGGCTTTATCGCCTTCGTCAGTATCAGTCTGGGGGTGATGAATCTGTTACCAATTCCGGTTCTGGATGGGGGTCTTTTGCTGTATTATTCGCTGGAAGTTTTGACCGGACGCCCTTTGTCCGAGCGGATCGGGGCGTATGCACAGCGTGCCGGCGTGGTCCTGCTGGCCATGCTGATGGCGCTGGCCCTTTTCAACGACATCGCCCGCCGCCTGTAACATGGCGCGGCGCCCGCCCGCCACCGTGCGGGGCGACTGTCGACAAGCCTGTGAAAAATTAGGACCATGAACTAGCCAATGAAATTACATTCAGACCGTTTTGCCCTGCCGTCGCTGTTTTCTGTATCGCGCCCCCTGATGCGTCGTTCCCTGATCGGCGCCGCCGTTGTCGCGCTGTGCTCGGGCCAGGCCCTGGCCGTCACGCCATTCGTCGTCAAGGACATCCGCGTCGAAGGCATTCAGCGCACCGAAGCGGGCACCGTGTTCAGCTATCTGCCGGTGCGCGTCGGCGAGACCTTCGACGACGACAAGAGCATTGCCGCCATCAAGGCCCTGTACGCGACGACGTTTTTCAAGGACGTCCGGCTGGAAGAGGAAAACGGCGTGCTGGTGGTGATCGTGGAAGAACGTCCCGCCATCTCCACCGTCGACTTCACCGGCACCAAGGAATTCGAGAAGGATGTGCTGGTCAAGGCCCTCAAGGAAATCGGCGTTGGTGAGACCAAGATTTTCGACAAGGCCTCGGTCGATCGCGCCGAGCAGGAACTCAAGCGCCAGTACCTGTCGCACGGCCTGTATGGCGTCAAGATCACCACCACCATCACGCCGATCGAGCGCAATCGCGTCACCGTCATGTTCAACGTCGACGAAGGCGACGCCGCCCGCATCAAGGGCATCAACATCGTCGGCAACAAGCGCTTCTCCGACAAGGAACTGCGCGAGACCATGGCGCTGGCCACCTCCGGCTGGTTCACCTGGTATTCGAAGGCCGACCAGTATTCGAAGACCAAGCTGACCGGCGATATCGAGGCGCTCAAGTCGTTCTACCTCAATCGCGGCTACCTCGAAGTGAACATCGAATCGACCCAGGTGTCGATCACGCCCGATAAAAAAGATATTTATTTGACGATCAATATCACCGAGGGCGAGAAGTACACCGTCTCGGCGGTGAAACTCGACGGAGAGATGTTCGGCCGCGAAGAAGAGCTTAAAACCCTGCTGCTGCTTAAGCCGGGCTCGACCTATTCGGGCGAGCTGCTGACCGAATCGAACAAGCGCATTTCCGACCGCCTCGGCACCTTCGGCTACGCCTTCGCCAACGTCAACGCCAACCCGGAAATCGACCGCGCCAAGCGCGAAGTGGCGTTCACCTTCTTTGTCGACCCGGGCAAGCGCGCCTACGTGCGCCACATGAATATCTCGGGCAACACCGTCACCCGCGACGAAGTGATTCGCCGCGAGTTCCGCCAGTTCGAAGGCTCCTGGTACGACGGCAACAAGATCAAGCTCTCGCGCGATCGCGTCGACCGCCTGGGCTACTTCAAGGATGTCACCATCGACACCCCGGAAGCGCAGGGCACGTCCGACCAGGTCGATGTCAACCTGGCCGTGGTGGAAAAACCAACCGGTAACTTCCTCATCGGCGGCGCGTTTTCGCAGTCGGAAAAATTCACCCTGACGGCAGCCATCTCGCAGGCCAACTTTGCCGGTTCGGGCAACACGGTGGGCATCGAACTCAATACCAGTCGCTACAGCCGCACCATCGCGCTGTCGCAGACCAACCCGTATTTCACCGACGACGGCGTGTCGCGCTCATTCGAAGTGTATTTGCGCACCACCCGTCCGCCGGCACTCAATACCGGCTCGTTCACCGTGCGCCAGACGGGCGGCCGGATGAGCTTCGGGGTGCCATTCTCGGAATCCGATACTGTTTTCTTCGGTGCCGGCCTCGAACGCACCGGCATTGAAACCGATGCCACCAGCCCCACCCGTTACCGCGATTACGTGCGCCAGTTCAGCGGCAACGTCGACGGCATCGGCAAGGCGGTGACCAATTCGCTGCCATTGACGGCCGCCTGGAGCCGCGATACGCGCGACAGCGCCGTCACCCCGAGTTTTGGCCGCTACCAGCGCGCCAACCTCGAACTGGACCTGTTTGGCAACTCGAAATACTACCGCGCCGTCTACGAGCAGCAGTGGTACCGTCCGCTGTCGCGCCTGGTGACGCTGGCCCTGAAGGGCGAGATCGACTACGGGCACGGCATCCGCGGCACCAACTACCCGGTGTTCAAGAATTTCTACGGCGGCGGTATCGGTTCGGTGCGGGGTTATCTGGCGTCCTCGCTCGGTATCGTCGATCCCCTGTATGGCGACGCCCTGGGCGGCGCCAAGCGCATCATCACCAATGCAGAACTGCAGTTGCCGTTCCCCGGCGGCGGACCCGATCGCAGCCTGCGCTGGTTCGGCTTCTTCGACGGCGGCCAGGTCTACCAGGAAGGGCAGAAAATGCGTGCCAGCGAGCTGCGCTTCTCGACCGGACTGGGGATCTCCTGGATTTCGCCGGTGGGCCCGCTCAAGTTGAGTTATGCTAAGCCCCTCAATCCGAAACCGGGCGACCGCCTGGAACGCTTCCAGTTCCAGATGGGCACAGGTTTCTGATGCCAGGAACGCCAGCAGCCATGCCGGCCGTGCGCCAGATGATATTGCGGAGACTTATGTTGAATAATCTGACGTTGAAAAATCGGACCTTGAAAAATCGGACCTTGAAACACCGGCTGACGATCTCGCTGCCACGGCTGTTGGCAGTGGCGGCGCTGTGCGCCGGCGCGCTGGGCCAGGCGCAGGCGCAGTCGGCGCCGCCCAGCCGCATCGGTTTTGTCTTTACCGAGCGCCTGATGACGGACTCGAAGCTGGCCAAGGCTGCCGACGTGAAAATCGAGGCCGAGTTTTCGCGCCGCCAGAAGACCAACAAGGACTTGCTGGCGCGCCTGAAAACCCTGTCCGAGAAGCTCGACGCCGATGCGCCCGCGCTGGTCGAACCGGAACGCACGCGGCGCTACCGCGAAGTGGCGGACCTGGAAAAAGACGTGCAGCGCACCCAGCGCGAGTTCAACGAGGACTTGTTGCAGCGGAAAAGCGAAGAGCGCGCCAACATCGCCCAGAAAGCCTACAAGCTGATCGAACAGATCGCCGAGCAGGAGCAGCTCGACATCGTGCTGCAAGAGTCGGCCTGGTCGAGCCCCCGCATCGACATCACCGACAAAGTCATCAAGCTGCTCGACAAGTAAGTGGCCGCCCAGCGTCCCCGCCTTTATCCTCGACGCCTGTTGCCGGCGGCGCTGCTGCTGCTCGCCGCGGCGCTGTGCTGCACGGCGGCGCGAGGGCAGGGCCTGGCGCCGGCGCGCGCGCCCGTGATCGGCTTCGTCGTGCTCGACCGGCTGTTCGTCGAAACGCGCGCCGCCAGGGAAGCCGATATCGCCATCAAGGCCGAATTCGCCGCTCGCGCCAGCGCCAACCTGGCCCTGTTCGCGCGCTTGCGGCGCATGACCGAACAGTACCTGGACGACGAGCAGACGCTCGACGAGCCCGAACGCACGCGTCGCCGCCGCGAAGTGCGCGACCTGGAACAGGAAGCCGAGCGCAAGGAAGTGGCCTACCGCGACGACCTGCTGCACCGCACCCATGTCGAGCGCGACCGCATCGTCGAGCGGGCCAGCCTGGCCATCGCCCAGATCGCCCGCCAGGACAGGCTCGACGTCGTGCTGTTTCGCGGCGTGCTGTGGGCGCGCCCCGGCAGCGACATTACCGACAAACTCATCAGGCTGCTCGATCAGTAGCCTGCGCAACCAACACGGAACAATCATGGGCACCCAACTTGGCGCACTGGTCGAACGCTTCGGTGGTCAGCTGGTGGGCGACGCGAACCTGGAAGTGACAGGGATCGCTCCACTGGCCGACGCCGGCCCCGGCGACATCAGTTTTTTAAGTAACAGCAAGCTGCGCGCGCAGGTGGCCTCGTGCGGCGCCGCCGCCATCATCGTCTCGCCCGCCGACGACGCCGCCGTCGCCGCCAGCTTTGCCGGCGCGCGCATCGTCAGCGCCAACCCCTACGTGTACTTCGCCCGCGCGGCGCAGTACTTCGCGGCGCTGACGGCGCATGTGCCGCCGCCCGGCATCCATCCGAGCGCGGTGGTGGCCGACGACGCCGTGATCGACGCGTCGGCCCATATCGGCGCGCACGTGACGATCGAAGCGGGTGTGGTGGTGGGCGCCGGCGCCGTCATCGACGCCGGCTGCGTGATCGGCCGCGGCGCCGTCATCGGCGCCGACACCCACCTGTTCGCCAACGTCACCTTCCACGCCCGCTGCCAGATCGGCCAGCGCGGCATCATCCACTCGGGCGCCGTGATCGGCGGCGACGGCTTCGGTTTCGCCAACGAGGGCGGGGTGTACATCAAGATTCCCCAGACCGGCCGCGTGATGATCGGCGACGACGTCGACATCGGCGCCAACACCACCATCGACCGCGGTGCGCTGGCCGACACCGTCATCGAAGACGGCGTCAAGCTCGACAACCAGATCCAGATCGGCCACAACTGCCATATCGGCGCGCACACGGCCATGGCCGGCTGCGTCGGCGTGGCCGGCAGCGCCGTGATCGGCAAATACTGCACCTTCGGCGGCGCCGCCATGGTGCTGGGCCACCTGACCATTGGCGACCGCGTCCACATCTCGTCGGGCAGCATGGTCTCGCGTTCGATCATGGAGCCCGGCCAGTACACCGGCTTTTATCCGCTGGCCAAGAACGCCGACTGGGAACGCACCGCCGCCATCGTCCGCAACCTGGACACCATGCGCGATAAAATTCGCGCACTCGAAAAAACCATCAAACAGCTGACATCGCCCACATGACCACTCCCGACACCAACAAAACCCTCGACATCTGCCAGATCAAGGCGCTGCTGCCGCACCGTTACCCGATGCTGCTGGTGGACCGCGTGCTGACCTGGGAAGCGAACAAGTCGATCACGGCGATCAAGAACGTCACCATCAACGAAGAATTCTTCAACGGTCACTTCCCCCACAAGCCCGTCATGCCGGGCGTGCTGATGATCGAAGCGCTGGCGCAGACGGCGGCGCTGCTGTCGTTCCTGACCATGGGCGTCTCGCCCGACGAGAACTCGGTGGTGTATTTTGTGGGCATCGACAACGCCCGTTTCAAGCGCCCCGTCGGCCCCGGCGACCAGCTGAAAATGGATGTCGAGATCGTGCGCGTCTCGCGCGGCATCTGGAAGTACAAGGCGGTCGGCACGGTCGACGGCGCGGTCGCGCTGGAAGCGGACCTGATGTGCACGATCCGCTCGACCGACGACGCCAGCAAGGCGGCGGGCTAGTCCTATGAGCCTGATCCATCGCACCGCCATCGTCGATCCCGCCGCGCAGCTCGACGCCAGCGTCGAAGTGGGGCCGTATTCCATCATCGGCCCGCACGTCGTCATCGGCGCGCGCACGGTGGTGGGGCCGCACGTGGTCATCGAAGGCCACACCAGCATCGGCGAAGACAACCGCTTCTTCCAGTTCTCGTCCATCGGCGCCCAGCCGCAGGACAAGAAGTGGGCGGGCGAGCCGACCCGGCTGGAAATTGGCCACCGCAACACCATCCGCGAGTTCTGCACGTTTAACACGGGCACCGCCCAGGACAAGGGCGTGACCCGGCTGGGCGACGACAACTGGATGAGCGCCTATGTCCACCTGGCGCACGACTGCCAGGTGGGCAGCAACACCATTTTTTCCAACAATGCCCAGCTGGCCGGCCACGTTGAAGTGGGCGACTTCGCCATCCTGTCCGGCTTCGCCGGCGTCCACCAGTTCTGCAAGATCGGTGCCCACGCCTTCGTCGGCATGTACACCAGCCTGACCCAGGACGTGCCGCCGTTCGTGCTCGTCAACGGCAATCCGGCGGCCGCGCGCGGCGTCAACGTCGAAGGCATCAAGCGGCGCGGTTTCAGCCGCGCCCAGATCGACGCCATCCGCGCCGCCTATAAAATCGTCTACCGCAACGGCCTGACGCTGGAAGAGGCGAAAGCGGCGCTGCTCGGGTTCGACGGCGGCGACGGCGCCGCGCAGGTGGCCGCCATGCGCGACTTCCTCGGCGTGGCCACCCGTGGCATCGTCCGCTGACGCTGACGCCGGCACCGGTGCCGGCGTCCACGTCGCCATGGTCGCCGGTGAAGTGTCCGGCGACATGCTGGCGGCGCGCCTGATCGCGGGTCTGCGCCCGCACCTGCCGCAGGCCCGCTTCGACGGCATCGGCGGGCCCCGCATGGCCGAGCAGGGCTTCGTCACGCAACTGCCGATGGACGTGCTGACGGTGCGCGGCATTTTCGAGGTGATTCCCCGCTACCGCGAAATCAAGGGCATCCAGAACCGCCTGGCCGCCCAGTTGCTGGCGGCGCCGCCGGCGCTGTTCGTCGGCGCCGACTATCCCGGCTTTAACCTGGGCCTGGAAGAAAAGCTCAAGGCGGGCGGCATCCCCACGGTCCACTTCATCAGTCCCCAGATCTGGGCCTGGCGGGGCGGGCGCATCAAGCAGATCCGCCGCGCCGTGTCGCACATGCTGTGCATTTTTCCGTTCGAGGAAGCGCTCTACCGGGAGGCGGGGGTGCCCGTCACCTACATCGGCCACCCGCTGGCCGAGCTGATCGCGCTCAGGCCCGACCAGGACGGCGCCCGCGCGGCGCTGGGCATCGCCGTCGATGCCCGCGTCGTCACCCTCATGCCGGGCAGCCGCATGGCCGAACTGAAGCACCTGACCGTGCCTTACCTGGAGGCGGCGCGCCTGCTGGCCGCGCGCGACCCGGCGCTGCGCTTCCTGGTGCCGATGGCGGGCCAGCGCCAGCGCGATTATTTTATTGAACTGCAAAACGCCGCTGGCCTGGCCGAGCTGCCCCTCACCATCGTCGACGACTCGCACCGCGCCATCTGCGCGGCCGACGCCGTGCTGGTGGCGTCGGGCACGGCGACGCTGGAAGTGGCGTTGTTCAAGAAGCCGATGGTGATCGCCTACAAAGTGATGCAGGCCTCGTGGCTCTTGATGCGCCACATGGGCTACCAGCCGTGGATCGGCCTGCCGAATATCCTCGCGCGCGAGTTTCTCGTGCCCGAGCTGCTGCAGCATGCCGCCACGCCGCAGGCCATGGCCGACGCCATGTGGGGCCAGTTGAACGACAGCGCCAACCGCGCTACGCTGGTGCGGCGCTTTACCGACATGCACCACGGCCTGCTGCGTGACAGCGCCGCCGAGAGCGCCGCGGCGGTACTGAAGATTATCGAAAGCAAGCGAGCATGAGCAAGAAGAAGATCAATTTTTACCCGGGCCTGAAAAAATCCGAGTACCCGTTCACCGAGCTCGACATCGTCTGCGGCGTCGACGAGGCTGGCCGCGGCCCGCTGGCCGGCCCCGTCTTCGCCGCCGCCGTGATCCTCGATCCGCGCCATCCCATCGACGGCCTGCGCGACTCGAAAAAACTCACGGCCGAACGGCGCGACGCGCTGGCGCCCCAGATCCGCCAGTTCGCGCTGGCCTGGGCCGTGGCCGAATGCTCGCACGAGGAAATCGACACCCTCAATATCCTGCAGGCGACCATGCTGGCGATGCGCCGCGCCGTCGAGGCGCTGCAGCTGCTGCCCACCATCGCCCTGATCGACGGCAACCGCAGCCCGGTGATGGCGGTGCGCTGCCATGCCATCGTCGAAGGCGACGACAAGGTCCATGCCATTTCGGCCGCCTCGATCCTGGCCAAGACGGCGCGCGACGCCGCCCTGGTGGGCCTGCACGCGCTGTATCCCGAATATGGCTTCGACCAGCACAAGGGCTATGGCACGCGCCTGCACGTCGAGCGCCTGCGCCAGCATGGCGCCTGCCCCGTGCACCGGCGCTCGTTCGCGCCCGTGCGGGCGGTGCTGGCCGGCGCCGGCACGGGCGCCAGCCTGGCGCTCGACTTCGGCGCGCCTTCTCCCCAACCCGCCAGGAGCGCCCCATGAAAACCATCACCTCGCGCGACAATCCCCTGTACAAGGAGCTCAAGCAGCTCGCCACCAGCTCGCAGGCGCGCCGCAAGGCCGGCCGCACCCTGCTCGACGGCGTTCACCTGTGCCAGGCCTACCTCGAACTGCGCGGCGCCCCGCACCAGTGCATCGTCAGCGAAACGGCCCTGCAGCATGCCGAGGTGGCCGACATCGTCGCCCGCTGCGAGCAGCACAAGGCCCACGTGACGGCGTTGCCGGACGCGCTCTACAACACCGTCACCCTGGTCGAGCACGGGGTCGGCCTGATGTTCCTGGTCGATACCCCCGTGCGCACCGTCGAGGCGCCGCTGGCCGTCAACGCCGTCCTGCTCGACAACCTGCAAGACCCGGGCAATGTGGGCTCGATCCTGCGCAGCGCCGCCGCCGCCGGCATCACGGCCGTCTATTGCAGCGCCGGCACCGCCTTCTGCTGGTCGCCCAAGGTGCTGCGGGCGGCGATGGGCGCCCACTTCGTGCTGGACATTTTCGAGAATGTCGACCTGGCCGCCCTGATAGAAGGGGCGCAGGTCGGCGTCGTCGCCACCAGCGGCTACGCCACCACGCGCCTGTACGAGGCCGACCTGCGCCGCCCGGTGGCGTGGCTGTTCGGCCACGAAGGGCAGGGCGTGGCCGACGATTTATTAAGCTTGTCAGACCTGCAAGTGGTGGTGCCCCACCTGGGGCAGATCGAGTCGCTCAACGTGGCGGCGTGCGCGGCCGTGTGCTTTTTCGAGCAGCTCAGGCAAAATCAGTCATGGACGGCTGGCGTTGCCGTAGGTTAATCTTCTCGCGTACAGATTCGAGCGGCAGCTTTGGGGGACGGGATGGATATCGCGCATTTGCATTTTTTGGTGGCCCAGGCCGATCCCAGCCAAAGGCATGCGCTGGTCGACATGCTGGGCGTGCTCGGTGCGCCCCGCGTGACCGAGGTGCCGGACGGTCACACGGCGCTGCGCTGCTTCCAGGACAGCTTCACCCCGACCGTCAATGTCGCCATCATCGACCTGGACCTGCCCGGCATGGATGGCCTCGCGCTGATCCGCACGCTCGCCGCCATGCACTGCCGCGCGCGCCTGATCGTGGTGGGCAATCAGCCGGCCAACCTGATGTTTTCCGTCGAGACCATGGCGCAAGCCTACGGGTTTGATTTGCTGGGCACCCTCACCACCCCCGTTTCGGGCGCGCGCCTGCGCGAGCTGCTCGAGAACTACGTGCCGCAGGATGCCGGGGTGCTGGAAACGGCCGCCGCCAGCGGCCCCAGTTTTACCTTTTCCGAGGTGGGCATCGGCTTGCAGGCGCGCCAGTTCGAGCCCTTCTTCCAGCCCAAGATCGAGCTCGAAACGGGCCAGGTCAAGGGCCTTGAAGCGTTTGCCCGCTGGCGCCATCCCGAGCACGGCGTGCTGGGCCCGGGCGCCTTCATCGACGCCCTCGAGCAGCACAACCGCATCGATTTTCTCGACTGGAGCATGATCGAAAAGTCGGTCGAGCGCTGCCGCGCGTTCCACGACATGGGCATTCCGATCGCCATTTCGATCAACCTGGCGCCGGAAACGCTGGCCCATCCCCAGTTCATGGAGCAGATTGCCGCCTGCGTCGGCCGCCATCGCCTGTTGCCCGACTACCTGACGTTTGAAATTCCCGAGTCCTCGGTGCTGACCATCGACGCCGGTTTCGTCGAGCGCCTGGTGCGCATGCGCATGGCCGGCTACGGCCTGGCGATCGACGACTACGGCACCGGCCGCTCCAACCTGCAACTGCTGGCGCGCATTCCGTTTTCAGAACTGAAGATCGACCGCAGCTTCGTCGACGGCGCCTCGAAAAAACGCGCGCTGGGCACGGTGCTGGCATCCTGCCTGGGACTGGCGCGCAGCCTCGATCGCAAATCGGTGGCGGTGGGGGTGGAGACCAAGCAGGACTGGGATTTTTTGCAGGGCCTGGGGTGCACCTACGCGCAGGGCTATTACATCGCCAGCCCGATGGAGGCGGCCGCGTTTCCCGGCTGGCTCGAGGACTGGCGGCAGTTCTTCTAGACCGAACGGGTCTGGCCCGTCCCGCCAGCGGTCTCAGTACTCGCGCCGGTCCGGTTTAATTTCCTGCAAAATCGTCGTCGCAATCTCTTCGATCGACTTGGTCGTCGACGACAACCAGCGGATGCCTTCCCGCTTCATCATCGCTTCGGCTTCGTTGACCTCGTAGCGGCAGTTTTCCAGCGATGCGTACTTGCTGCCGGCGCGCCGTTCGTGGCGGATCTCGGAGAGGCGCTCGGGCGTGATCGACAGGCCGAAAATTTTATGGCGGTACGGCGGCAGGTTCGAGGGCAGCTTGCCGCGCTCGAAATCGTCGGGGATCAAGGGGTAATTGGCGGCCTTGATCCCGTATTGCATGGCCAGGTACAGGCTGGTGGGGGTCTTGCCGGAGCGCGACACGCCCACCAGGATCACGTCGGCCGACGACAGGTTCTTGTGCGACTGGCCGTCGTCGTGGGCCAGTGAAAAATTGATCGCCTCGATGCGGTTTTTATACGCTTCGCTGTCGACGACATTGTGCGAGCGGCCGATCGTGTGGGTCGACATGACGCCCAGTTCCTGCTCGAGGGGGGCGACGAAGGTGCTGATCAGGTCCATGTGCATGCCGTGGGCGGTGCGGATGACCTTCGACAGGTCCGGCTTGACCAGGGTCGAGAAGATGATCGGCTTTTGCTGGTCGAGGGCGAACGTTTCGTTGATCTTGCGGACCGCGTCATGCGCCTTGTCGATGGTGTCGATGAAGGGCAGGCGCACCTGGCGAAAGCGCATCTCGAACTGGCTCAGCACGGCATGACCGAAGGTTTCGGCGGTGATGCCGGTGCCGTCGGAGACAAAAAACACCGTGTTCGGCGAGGGTGGCATGGCGGGGCGCGATTCAGTTGGCATGGGGGGCTTCAGGATAGGGACAGGGAAGTTTGCTTGCTGCTTTTGATCCAACATTGTGGACTGTAAATTACGGGCGGACGCTGTAGAATGCTCGTCAACGGTTTTAATTGTGCGGTACGCGGGCCAGAATAACAAGAAAACCCCCGAGCTACCGCCAGTGCGCGACGATTTCTATCTCAAGTAAGGGTGTTTTACCATGACCAACGCAGCAATGAATGACCAGGGCCAGGCGGTGTATGTCGCTTCGTTCGAGACCTTGCGCATGACCGATGTCGAATCGGTCGGCGGCAAGAACGCCTCGCTGGGCGAGATGATCAGCCAGCTGGCCGGCGCCGGTGTGCGCGTGCCGGGCGGCTTCGCCACCACGGCGCAGGCCTTCCGCGATTTTCTTGACCACGCCATCGACGGCGGCGCCTCGCTGGGCGACCGTATCGCCACCCGCCTCGAAGGCCTGAACATCGACGACGTGCGCTCGCTGGCCGCAGCCGGCGCCGAGATCCGCAAGTGGATCGTCGAAACCCCGTTCCAGCCCCGCCTGCAGGCGGAAATCGAAGCCTTCTATGACCGCCTGGTGGCCGATTCGAGCACCGAGATGTCGTTTGCCGTGCGCTCGTCGGCCACCGCCGAAGACTTGCCGGACGCGTCGTTCGCGGGCCAGCAGGAGAGCTTCCTCAACGTCGTCGGCATCGACAATGTGCTCGAAGCGATGAAGCACGTGTTCGCCTCGCTGTACAACGACCGCGCCATCTCCTACCGCGTCCACAAGGGTTTTACCCACGCTGAAGTGGCCCTGTCGGCCGGCGTGCAGCGCATGGTGCGCTCGGACCTGGGCGCCGCCGGCGTCATGTTCACCATCGATACCGAGTCCGGCTTCAAGGACGTCGTGTTCGTCACCTCGAGCTACGGCCTGGGCGAGACGGTGGTGCAGGGCGCCGTCAACCCGGACGAATTCTACGTCCACAAGCCGATGCTCAAGCTGGGCTTCAAGCCGGTTATCCGCCGTAACATCGGCTCGAAGCTGATCAAGATGGAATTTACCGCCGAGGCGAAGGCGGGCAAATCCGTCAAGACCGTCGACGTGCCCATCGAAATGCGCAACCGTTATTCGCTCACGGACGAAGAGGTGGTGGAACTGGCCAAGTACGCCGTCATCATCGAGGACCACTACCAGCGCCCGATGGACATCGAGTGGGGCAAGGACGGCCGCGACGGCAAAATCTACATCCTGCAAGCGCGCCCGGAAACCGTCAAGTCGCAACAGAAGTCGTCCGACGCCCAGCTGCGCTTCAAGCTCAAGGGCACCGGCACCGTGCTGACCTCGGGCCGCGCCATCGGCCAGAAAATCGGCGCCGGTCCCGTGCGCGTCATTTCCGATCCGTCGGAAATGGAACGCGTGCAGCCGGGCGACGTGCTGGTGGCCGACATGACCGATCCCAACTGGGAACCGGTCATGAAGCGCGCCTCGGCCATCGTCACCAACCGCGGTGGCCGCACCTGCCACGCGGCGATCATCGCCCGTGAGCTGGGCGTGCCCGCCGTCGTCGGTTGCGGCGACGCCACCGACATCCTCAAGGATGGCACCATCGTCACCGTGTCCTGCGCCGAAGGCGACGAAGGCCGCATCTACGACGGCCTGATCGAAACGGAAGTGTCGGAAGTGGCGCGCGGCGAACTGCCCGAGATCCCCGTCAAGATCACCATGAACATCGGCAATCCCCAACTGGCCTTCGACTTCCAGTCGATTCCCAACAAGGGCGTGGGACTGGCGCGTCTCGAATTCATCATCAACAACAACATCGGCGTGCACCCGAAGGCCATCCTCGAGTACCCGAACATCGATGCGGATCTGAAAAAAGCCGTTGAGTCGGTGGCCCGCGGCCACGCCTCGCCACGCGCGTTCTACGTCGACAAGCTGGCTGAGGGCATCGCCACCATTGGCGCGGCGTTCTGGCCAAAGCCGGTCATCGTGCGCTTGTCCGATTTCAAATCGAACGAGTACAAAAAGCTCATCGGCGGTTCGCGTTACGAGCCGGACGAGGAAAACCCGATGCTGGGCTTCCGCGGCGCGGCGCGCTACCTGGCGTCCGACTTTGCCGGCGCCTTCGAGATGGAATGCGCCGCCATGAAACGGGTGCGCAATGAAATGGGCCTGACCAACGTCGAAATCATGGTGCCCTTCGTGCGTACCCTGGGCCAGGCGAAAAAAGTCATCGACCTGCTGGCCGAAAACGGCCTGGAACGTGGCAAGGACGGCCTGCGCATCGTCATGATGTGCGAAGTGCCGTCGAACGCCATCCTGGCCGACGAATTCCTCGAGTACTTCGACGGCTTCTCGATCGGCTCGAACGATCTGACCCAGCTGACGCTGGGCCTGGACCGCGATTCCGGCATCGCCCTGCTGGCGGCCGATTTCGACGAACGCGACCCGGCCGTCAAGGCCATGCTCTCGCGCGCCATCCAGGCTTGCCGCAAGGCGGGCAAGTATGTGGGCATTTGCGGCCAGGGCCCGTCGGACCACCCCGATTTCGCGGCCTGGCTGATGGCCGAAGGCATCGAGTCGATGTCCTTGAATCCCGATTCGGTGATCGATACCTGGACCAAGCTGGCGGCAGTCAAAGCGGCTGAAGCGAAGTAAGCGACGCCCCTGTTGTACGCTCGAATGGCTCCCGCAAGGGGGCCATTTTTCTGCCGGCAGCAAATGATTGACTCGCGCCAGAAATCGGCTAGACTATCCACATTGGAATGTTTGACAGAATAGCCATCAAAAAATCACTGTACGGTTTGCGAACCCTCGTTGTCCTTGTCGGGCAGCGGGGGTTTTTTGTTGGAGTCACTGGCGGGAAGGGGAGGGACGGGCAATGAGCGATTCGATGGGCTGGCTGATAGCTGCTGGCGTGCTGGTGGTGCTGGAACTGTTTAGCGGCACTTTTTATTTGCTGATGTTCGCCACCGGTCTGGCGGCCGGGGCGCTGGCCGCGCTGGCCGGCTTCGGCGCGGCCGTGCAACTGCTCAGCGCCGCGCTGGTGGGGGTGGTGGCGACGGTGGTGCTGCACCGCAGCCGTTTCGGCCACAGCCGGCGCGGCAACACGGCGCGCGACCCGAACATGAATATCGATATCGGCCAGAAGCTCGAAGTGGACCACTGGCGCGACGGCCACGCCCGCGTCAAGTACCGGGGCGCCCTGTGGGACGTGGAACTGGGGCCGGGCGCGCACGCGCAGCCGGGCGTGTTCAAGATCGTGGAAGTACAGGGCAGCCGCCTCATCGTGAGCGGCGCTTGATGCAGGCAATGAAATAAAATATCAAAAAAGGCTAAATAATGGAATTTTCTTTCGGTACTGTCGCGTTCCTCATCTTTGTCATCGCGCTCGTGTTCGTGTTCAAGACCATCAACGTGGTGCCCCAGCAGCACGCCTGGGTGGTCGAGCGGCTGGGCAAATACCATGCGACGCTGGCGCCGGGCCTGAACATCGTGGTGCCCTTCATCGACCGCATCGCCTACAAGCACATCCTCAAAGAGATCCCGCTCGACGTGCCGCCGCAGGTGTGCATCACGCGCGACAACACGCAGCTGCAGGTGGACGGCATCCTGTATTTCCAGATCACCGATCCGATGCGCGCCTCGTATGGCTCGTCGAACTATATTGCCGCCATCACCCAGCTGGCGCAAACGACCTTGCGCTCGGTGATCGGCAAGATGGAACTCGACAAGACGTTCGAGGAGCGCGATCACATCAACACCACCATCGTCAACGCCATCGACGAGTCGGCCGCCAACTGGGGCGTGAAGGTGCTGCGCTACGAGATCAAGGACTTGACGCCGCCGAAGGAAATTCTGCACGCGATGCAGGCGCAGATCACCGCCGAGCGGGAAAAGCGCGCGCTGATCGCCGCCTCGGAAGGGCGCAAGCAGGAACAGATCAATATCGCCGACGGCGAACGCACGGCGGCGATCGCCCGCTCGGAAGGCGAAAAGCAGGCCTCGATCAACCGCGCCGAAGGCCAGGCGGCCGCCATCGTGGCGCTGGCGCAGGCGTCGGCGACGGCGCTGCGCGAAGTGGGCGACGCCATCGCCGCGCCGGGCGGGCGCGATGCGGTCGACCTGCGGGTGGCCGAAAAATACGTCGATGCCTTCGCCAACCTGGCCAAGACGAATAACTCGATCATCATTCCGTCCAACCTGGGCGAGATGAGCGGCATGATCGCCAGCGCCATGCAGATCGTCAAAGCGCAGAAGTGAATCCGACCCTGCAGTTGCAGCCGGCGTCGCCCCGTGCGGCACTGTGGTGGCTGTTCGGCGCGGCCCTGTTTGCCGGGGTGGCGCCGGCCCTGCCGGCGGGCGCCTGGGCGGTGCTGCACGCCGTGCTGAGCAACCTGGCGCTCAGTTTCCTGCCGTTCCTGTGGTACTGCCGGGACAGCGATGCCTGCCAGTTTCAGCGCACCGCCTGGTGGAACATGGGCATGGTGACGCTGCTGTTTCCCGTCCTGCCCCTGTATCTGTGGCGCAGCCGCGCCCGCGGGCGGCGCCTGAAGGCGATCGGCCGGGCCTGCGCCTGTGCGCTCATGCTGCTGGTCGCTGGCGGACTGGGCGCGCTGCTGGCCTTGCTGGCCGGGGTTTAAGAGCATTTTCAGAATCGCGCCGTATAAAGGTTGCACCACCATCTATACGGAGATCTGCGATGAAAAATTTTCTGGCCGCAAACAAGGGCTTCCTGTTGTTTATCGTGCTGTTCGGCGTGTTCCGCACTGCCGTGGCCGACTGGAATCCGATTCCCTCGGGCTCGATGCGCCCCAATCTGCTCGAGGGCGACGTGGTCTTCGTCAACCGGCTGGCGTTCGATCTCAAGCTGCCGCTCACCGAGGTGGTACTGGCGCGGCTGGGCCAGCCGCGGCGCGGCGATGTCGTCACGTTTCATTCGCCCGTCGATGGCACGCGCCTGATCAAGCGCGTGGTCGCGCTGCCGGGCGACGTCGTCGAAATGCGCAATGAACACCTGATCATCAACGGCCAGCCTTGCCAGTACAGCGTGCAGGACGCCAGCAGCAGCGGGGGCGCCGAACTGGTGGAAACCATCGCCGGCCACGCGCACCGCATCGCCTTGCTGCCCGAGGTCGCCGCGCGGCGCGACTTTGCGCCCGTGCGCATCCCGCCCGAGCAGTTCATGATGCTGGGAGACAATCGCGACAACAGCGCCGACTCGCGCTATATCGGCCTGGTGCCGAGGACGCTGTTGATCGGTCGCGCCGAGCGGGTGCTGGTGTCGGCCGATATGCTGGGCAACTGGCTGCCGCGACCGGCGCGTTTCGGCCTGTCGCTGGCGGCCGCCCAGTAAAAGATCGGGCAATAAAAAAGGCGGCCCCCAGGCCGCCCCGTCGAACTTCGGACGACTCAGATACCGCGACGGCGGCGCAGCACGGTCAAGCCGGCCAGCGCGGCCAGCGCCAGCAGCAGGCTTGCCGGTTCAGGCACGTTGCCCGTGGGTGGCGTCACGGGCATCGTGATGTCGCCGAGATTGAATGGCACCTCGTCGCCAGCGTCGTTGACAAAAATCACCTCAGCGAAGGTGAACTGGGGGGCCGCCGCGCTCAGTGCGATGAAATCGTAGTGGGCCAGCAGGCCGCTGCCGCTGGCGCCCGGGCCAGGCCCGATCAGCGAGGCGAAGGTGTAGTTGATGCTGCCGGTGCCGGCACTGCCGCCATCGAAATCAAAGGTGCCAGCCGAATCGAGGAAGGTGCCGGCGACGGTGCCCGCATACGCTACGGCGGCAGGATTGAAAAACAGCGAGAACTGGTACGCCGCGATGTCGACCGCGCCGCTCACCAGCACGTCGACGCCGAAGCTGTTGCCGACGGTGGGCGACACGGTCGCGCTGATCGTCGGTGCGGCAAACGCCGAGTGCAGCGCCATGGCGCCCACGAGCAGGGCGGCGGTGAGGCCTTGTTTCAGAGTGTTGAACTTCATGATCATTCCTTGTTTGTAATAGGTCGAATCCGCTGGCGTCCGCCCGGCCGGGGCCGGGCGGACGCGCTTGACTTGTTGCCGCGCCGTTTATTTGACGCAGGTGGTGCCGCTTGCCAGAGCCTTGGTCACCAGGTTGACGTCGAGGATGTTGATCACGCCATCCTTGTTGACATCCAGGTTGGCGCTGTAGCCAGCCTGGCCGCTGCGCTTGCCGATGGCCGCTTTCACCGCCGCCAGATCGATGCAGCTGACCACGCCGTCGCCGTCGACGTCGGCCGGCACGATCACCGGCGGCGGCGGGGTGACGAGGGTGAAGTTCGTGTCGGACACATCGAAGTAGATGTTGTCGACCGCTTCGATCTTCAGGCGCGCCGTGGTGGTTGCGCTTGCCGGCATGACAACGCTGGCGCTGCCCGTGTTCGGTACGCTGGCCGCCAGCACGGTGGCGAAGCTGGTGCCACCGTCCGTCGACAGGCTGATCTTCACGTTGGCCGTGCTGACCGGCGCCACGTTGGTGTTGGCAACGTTCCACGTTACCGTCTGGGTCGAACCGGTGTTGTACGACACGGCCGTATTCGGCGAAGTGACCAGGAAGGGACCGGCGGCCGGGGCCAGGGTCAGGGTCGTGGTGCCGCTGCCGATACCACCCTTGCCGTCACGCGCCGTCAGGCGGAAGTGCAGCGTCGCCGGACTGGCGTTGACACCGGCGACGCCGACGTAGGCCGCGGTGGGCAGCCATTCCGAGAAGCAGTCGACCTCGGTCGTGGTGGGCGCCGCGGCACCGGCCAGCGGGCACTGGCCGGTCAGGGCATTGGTATTGTTGGCCAGGATCTGCACCATGTCGGGGAAGACGCGGGTCGGATTGGTGGTGACAATGTTCTCGCCAGGCGAGTTGTACTGGAGCGAGTCCGTATAGGACACGATGGCGCGGGTGCCGAACTGGCGGAACAGCGGACCGTTCACCTTGCTGTTGCTGATCAGGCCGGTACCGCCCGCGCCGCCGCGGTCGTTCTGTTCCCACATGTAGGTGACGGTATTGGCGTCGACGTCGGTGGCGCTGCCGGTCAGCACGAATGGCGTGCGCACCGGGATGGTGTAGCCGGCGGTGACGGTCACGACCGGCGCGCTGTTGCCCGTGTCGGAGGTGGCGCCGCGCCGCGTGGTCGAACCGCCCTTGGTGATTTCCCCGACATACCCTGAAGCGCCAACGGCGTTGACGATGCTCAGTGGTCGCGCATCGGCGCCGGCCAGGGCGCCGCCAAAGGTGACGGTAAAGCCGCTGAGCGACACGGCCGACGCGGTGACGGTGGCGCCGCTCGGCCATCCCGGGGTGCTTTCGATCGCGGCCTTGATGACGGCCGCGGTGGGCGTGCCGGTGATGGTCGTGGCCGAGACATTGCCGTTGTAGGCGATCTTGAACGACTGGCCGGCGGCGCCCGTGTAGCCGGTCAGGGCGGCCTGTTGAATTTCACTCAAGGTGCTTTCGGCGCCCGCGGTGTAGGCGGTGATTTCATCAAAGCTGCGCTGCGACCAGTACGGATCGCTGTGCGGCTGCAGATTGTCGGTGCCGCAGATGCCGGCGTAGGCCATGATCGACGACCCGCTGCCTGGCTCGACGGAGGTGCCTGCATTGCGGTTCCCGCCCGTGCAACTGCCGACGGCGCCGTTGAAGGTGTGGTTGC
Organism: Massilia sp. DWR3-1-1; assembly: GCF_049898325.1. Lineage (NCBI taxonomy): Bacteria > Pseudomonadati > Pseudomonadota > Betaproteobacteria > Burkholderiales > Oxalobacteraceae > Massilia > Massilia sp. DWR3-1-1. Next base: position 47,645 of record NZ_JAFCXL010000004.1, read on the forward strand.
CGGCGAACTGGTGTCCCATTTCGTGCGCCACATAATCGACGGCAAAGTAGTCGCCGTCCGGGGTGGGCACGCCGGTGCAACCCTGTGCCTTGGCGCTGGTGCCAACCACGCCCAGGCTGGCGATGCCGCCGCCATCATTGCCCAGGGCGATGTGACCGATATCGTAGGCCGAGGCGCCCACCAGCAGGCCCAGCACCACGCGGTTGCGGCTCAGGGTGCCGCTGACGCATGAACTGGACTGGCTAACCGTGAAGCAGGCGGTGTCGCCGCAAGGACCACCGGGATTGTTCATCGCGGCCGTTGTGTTGAGGTTGAGAACGTCGTTGTTGCCGATCAGGACCAGGCGGATCGAGGTTTCATCTTCGTAGATCTGGTTCACGCGGTTGACCAAGGAGACCTTGGCGGCGGTCACGTTGGCGGCGCCGAAGTAGGTGGCGTAGGAAGGGTCCGTCAGCAGGGCCAGGCGGTAGGTGCGCAGGGTGATGCCGGTCACGCCGCTGGTGGTGACGCTGTCGGCGACGACCGAAAACGAACTGGTGGTTTCATTGCTGGCGTCGCGGGCGGCTAGCACGTAGGCGCCGATGTTGCCGGTTGGATCGGCCGGGAAGCTGAAATTGATCACCCCTTCCGCGTCGGCGCTGGTGACGAAATTCTGGGTGGGCGCGGACTCGGTTTCACCGCGCACGGTGATCGACACCGAGCCGTTCGGCTCGAAGCCGGCCCCGCGCACTTCGACGCTGTCGGCGGCATGATAGAAGCTGCGATCGAGCAGCAGTTGGGGCGCGTCGATGCTGCCTTCGCGCAGGGCATTGCCCTGGTTGACGGCGTCGCGCGTGAAATAGGTGGCGTGGACGCTGTCGTTGGTGGCATTCATCGGGTCGACGTACCAGTTGCCCTTGGCCGAACGCACCGAGGCGTGCAGGCCCAGCGGCGACACGTCCATCCGCAGGGACGCGTTCGGATCATCGACGCCACGGCCGGCGAAGGTCTTGATTTCAGGATGCCTGGCTGCCAGTTCCGCTTCCATGATGGGCGATTCGACCAGGCGGAAACGCTGATAGCCGCCTTCCGGATGGGGCAGCGAAATGATGAAGCCGGAATCGCCTTTCTTGACTGAACGCTCGTTCGGCGCGCCGGCCACCAGGCGCAACATGGCGCGCTTGTCCAGATTGATCGAGCGGAACTTGCTGGCCTTGATGCCGCGGCTGACCGATTTGCCGCCAATGATGACGCTATCGCTGCCGGCCAGGCTCCTGGCGTGGGCGTTGGTAAGGTCTTGCCAGTTCTGGCCGGTTGCCTGGGTGGGCGCTTTTTCCGCGCTTGCCGCCTGCGCGAAGCCGCCCGATGCGCAAACGAGGGACACCAGCAGGCTGATCGCCGTGGTACGAGGGGTGAGTGTCATGATTACCTTTGTTTTTTTGTTAAAAAAATAGAGACAAACAGTGGGGCGGGACCAGCAGAACAGCAAGACAACCAGGCGTGCAGGACAATTAGACGGGCAGAACATCGAGACCAGCAGGACAACAAGACAGCGCGCAGCCGCGCCGCCGGGCGCGCAAACGCTTGCGCGCCAGCATGGTGCAGTGAAAAATTTGATTTGCACTATTGCTGTGCGCACAATACGAAGCACGCCAGATCGTTTACAAATAAATATTATTTACTTACGTGCCGAGTATTGCTGAAAATATACATCCTCACAAGTTTATTATTTTTTATACATTTGTTGTTTTTATACCGACATGGGGCTTTGCAAAATGCCAGCTTTCAGGCAGGCACAAATACACGCCCCCAAACACGATCAGGTAAAATTCGGCCCTGCGCCGCAGGGGCGGCCAATTTTGAAGAACAGGGTAGTAATGCAGCGTGCAATGACGGTGATTCTGGCGTTTCTGAGCATGGTGGGGGCACTCGCCATCGACACCTATTTGCCGTCGATTCCGGCGATTGGCCGCCACTTCGAGGTGGGGCCGGTGGCGGTCCAGCAGACCTTGAGTCTGTTTCTGTTCTGCTTTGCCTTCATGATGCTGTTCTACGGCACGCTGTCCGATTCCTTCGGCCGCCGCCCCGTGATCCTGGTGGCGCTGGCCCTGTACACCGTCGCTTCGCTGGGCGCCGCGCTGGCGCCCAGTTTCGGGGCGCTGCTGGTGGCGCGCGCGCTGCAGGGGCTGGCGGCCGGCGCCGGCTCAGTGGTGGGCGCGGCCATCGTGCAAGACCGTTTTTCCGGCGCCCAGGCGCAAAAAGTCATGGCGCATATCATGATGGTGTTCGGCCTGGCGCCGGCCATCGCGCCCATCTTCGGCGGCTGGCTGCACGTGCACTTCGGCTGGCGTGCCACATTCTATTTTCTGGCCGTGTTCGGTGCGCTGATGTGGCTGATCGTGTGGCGCGCGCTGCCTGAATCCTTGCCCCCGTCGCAGCGCACTAAATTTCACCCTGGCGAGATCGCCGCCAATTACCTCAAGGTACTGCGCCACCCCCGCTTCGTGCTGCTGGCTTTGTCCGTGGGCATGGCTTTCGGCGGTCTGTCGCTGTACATCGGTTCGGCCGCCAACTTCGTCATGGAAGTGCTGCACCTGCCGGAAACCGCGTTTGGCTGGCTGTTCATCCCCTTGATCAGCGGCATGGTGATCGGTTCAGCCTGGAGCGGCAAGGTGGCCGCCACCATCGCCCCGGTGCGCATGAAGTGGATCGGCTTTGCCATCATGTTCGCCGGCGCCGGCGGCGGCGTGGTGCTGAACCTGCTGTTCGTGGCCGCGATCCCGTGGGCGGTGTTGCCGCTGATGGTATTTACCTTCGGCCTGGCCAGCGCCATGCCGGCCATCCAGATGAGCGCGTTCGCACTGTTTCCCGACAACCGCGGCCTGTCCTCGTCGATGCTGTCGTTCATCCAGATGATCGCCTTTGCCCTGGTCTCGGGCCTGGTCGCGCCGCTGCTGTTCGGCAGCGCCTTGAAGCTGGCCGCGGGCATGCTGGCCGGCGTGGTGCTGGCTTTTATCTGCTGGCGCCTGAGCACGCTCAAGCGCTTCGCCGTGCCCGAGCCGGCCGTGTAAACGCGGGCGCCAAAAAAAAGCCGCCCGGATCGGGCGGCTTTTTGCAGCGGGGCGCGGTGGTTAGCGGCTGTGCGTCTTCATTGCCGCGGCCACTTCGCGCTTGCCATCGCGCTCTTTCTCGGTGGCCCGCTTGTCGTGCTGCTTCTTGCCCTTGGCCAGGCCGATTTCGCACTTCACGCGGCCGCCCTTGAAGTGCAGGTTCAGCGGCACCAGGGTAAATCCCGAGCGCTCGACCTTGCCGATCAGCTTGTCGACTTCGGCCCGGTGCAGCAGCAGCTTGCGGGTGCGCACCGCGTCCGGGTGGGTGAAGGCGGACGCCGTCGCCAGCGCGCTGATGTGGGCGCCGAACAAAAACAGTTCGTCGCCCCGCACGACCACATAGGCCTCCTTGATTTGCACCCGCGAATCGCGGATGGCTTTCACTTCCCAGCCTTCGAGCACGATGCCCGCTTCGTAGCGGTCCTCGATGAAGTAGTCGTGAAATGCTTTTCTATTATCAACAATGCTCATGTATTAGCTAAAATGCGCGGGTCGGTTAAACTAGGGCGTCGCACCTTGAACCGGCGGCAACAACTTCCACATCATAGCAAATGGCAGACACATGGCAGTAGTGCACAAGACAGTTTTTCTCGCTTACAGCGCGGAGCAGATGTTCGACCTGGTCGCCAACGTCGCTGATTACCCCAAATTCCTGCCCTGGTGCGGCGCCGTCAGGGTCATCGAAGAGACCGACGGCAAACTCGTCGCCTCGGTCGGCATCAATTTTCATGGCGTCAAGCAAGCGTTCACCACGGCCAACACCAACACGCGCCCCACCCAGATGGCCATGAAGCTGGTCGACGGGCCGTTCAAGGTCATGGATGGCCTGTGGACCTTCAAGGCCCTGCGCGAGGATGCCTGCAAGGTCGAATTCGACCTGCGCTACGAGTTTTCCAGCGTCATCCTGGAACAATTGGTCGGCCCCGTGTTCGGCGTGATCGCCAACAGCATGGTCGATTCCTTCTGCAAGCGCGCTGAAACCGTCCATGGGGTGTGAGATGAGCGTGCCCACCGCGCCTGCCACCGTCCACGTCGTCGTCAGCTACGCCACGGCGCAGCAGGAAATCGTGCGCGCACTGGCGCTGGCGCAGGGCGCCACGGTGGGCGACGCGATCGCGGCGTCCGGCATCCTGGCCGAGATGGCGCGGCTGGCGCAGGCGGGAACGCTGGGCAATCTTGCCGATCCGCGCGACCCGGGCACGGTGCCGTTCGATCCGGCGCTGCACCAGGTCGGTGTATTCGGCAAGAAGCGGCCGCTCGAGAGCGTGCTGCGCGATGGCGACCGGGTCGAACTGTACCGGCCCCTGCTGGCGGACCCGAAGGAAAGCCGGCGCCGCCGCGCGGGCACCAAGGCTTGAGCGGGCCTGGCCTCAGCCGCCCTTGCAGTCGGCCATGGCCTGGTTGACTTTCTTGCTTTCCACTTCCCGCTGGGCCTCGTCCAGGTAGCCGCGCTCGCCATTGCTGTCAGTCGTGCTGATGCGCGAACCCGAGTCGAGCGCGGCGCGGGCGCGGCGCGCGCCCGCGCAGTTGGCCGCCTGGGCGCTACGTCGTGCCGTGTCGTCGCGCTCCTTCTTGTCCTGCTCGGCCTTGGCTTTTTGACGCTTGCTGAAATCGGCTTCGCGCTCGGCCAGGGTGGGCGGCGCTTTTGGCGCGGCGGCGGGGGCGGTCGGGGCGGCCTCGGGCGGCGGCATATTGTCCGCGCTGAACTGGCCCCTGGGCGCCTGCCTGATGTCCTTCAATGGCACCGAGGGCGGCGGTGGCCGGTCGGAATACTGCTTGATGCCCTTGGCGTCGATCCACATGTACTGGGCGTGCGCCAGCGTGGCGCTGCACAGCAGCAGGGCGCCGGCCAGCGCTGGCAGCCTTGTGCGAAGTCGGATGGCTTGGTTCATGGTGAAGCTTTCTGGATGTTTCTTTACATCACTACGCCACGGATTGGCGGCCGTGTCAACCCGGCGCGGCCAGGGCGGGGCGGAAAGGCGGGCACACTGTGGCCGATCGACAAATGCCTTGAGGCATAGAAAAAAATGAACGCCAGACGGGGCCGGCGAACTTCTGTATAATTCGCTTTTGCGCCTATAGGAAAATTACTATGCGTCTGCTTCAAAAAGCACTCACGTTCGATGATGTGCTGCTCGTCCCCGCCTACTCCAACGTCTTGCCTGCAGATACGTCTCTGAAGACCAAGCTGACGCGCAATATCACCTTGAACATCCCGCTGCTGTCGGCCGCGATGGACACCGTCACTGAAGGCCGCCTGGCCATCGCCATGGCGCAAGAGGGCGGCATCGGCATCATCCACAAGAATCTCAGCGCCAAGGACCAGGCCCGCGAAGTGGCCAAGGTCAAGCGTTTCGAAGCAGGCGTGCTGCGCGATCCCATCACCATCCCGCCGGACATGAAAATCCGTGACGTCATCGCCCTGACCGAACAATACGGCATCAGCGGTTTTCCTGTCGTCGAGGGCAAAACCGTGGTCGGCATCATCACCAACCGCGATTTGCGCTTCGAGGAAGAACTCGACGCCGAAGCGCGCGCCAAGATGACCCCGCGCGACAAGCTCGTCTACGTCAAGGAAGACGCCGACCCGGCCGAAGCGAAGCGCCTGATGAACAAGCACCGCCTCGAGCGCGTGCTGGTCGTCGATGACAATTTTGAATTGCGCGGGCTCATTACCGTCAAGGATATACAAAAATCGCACGAACACCCGTTCGCTTCGAAAGATGCCCAGGGAAAACTGCTGGTGGGCGCCGCCGTGGGCGTGTCCGCCCGCGATGAAGAGCGCATCGACCTGCTGGTCGCCGCCGGCGTGGACGTGCTCGTGGTCGACACTGCCCACGGCCACTCGCAGGGCATTCTCGACCGCGTGCGCTGGATCAAGACCAAGTATCCGCAGGTCGATGTCATTGGCGGCAATATCGCCACCGCCGCCGCCGCGCTGGCGCTGGTCGAATACGGCGCCGACGCCGTCAAGGTGGGCATCGGCCCTGGCTCCATTTGCACCACCCGCATCGTCGCCGGCGTGGGCGTGCCGCAGATCACCGCCATTTCGAACGTGTCCGATGCCTTGAAGGACTCGGGCGTGCCGTGCATCGCCGATGGCGGCATCCGTTTCTCGGGTGATATCTCGAAAGCGCTGGCGGCGGGCGCCTCGACTGTCATGATGGGCTCGATGTTTGCCGGCACCGAAGAAGCGCCTGGCGAAGTGATCCTGTACCAGGGCCGCAGCTACAAATCCTACCGCGGCATGGGCAGCCTGGGCGCGATGGCGGACGGTTCGGCCGACCGCTATTTCCAGGACGCGTCGATCAAGGCCGACAAGTTCGTCCCCGAAGGCATCGAAGGGCGCGTGGCCTACAAGGGCAGCGTGCTGGCGATCATTTATCAGCTCGTCGGTGGCGTGCGCCAGTCGATGGGCTATTGCGGTTGCGCCTCGATCGACGAGTTGCGCGAGAAAGCCGAGTTCGTGGAAATCACCTCGGCCGGCATGAAAGAATCGCACGTCCACGACGTGCAGATCACCAAGGAAGCGCCGAACTACCGTTCCGGCGACTGATCCCTCCGACGCGGCGATTATTCGCCGCGTTGTTGTATTGGCTCCCCCATTGTCGTCTTATCCCTGTTTTAGTCTAGAGACCGCCCCATGCATTCAAAGATCCTCATCCTCGATTTCGGTTCGCAAGTTACCCAGCTGATCGCCCGCCGCGTGCGTGACGCTGGCGTGTTCTCCGAAGTGTTCCCGTACGACGTCAGCGACGAGTTCGTCCGCAACTACGGCGCCGCCGGGGTGATCCTGTCGGGCAGCCACAGTTCGACCCTGGACGGCGAATCGCCGCGCGCGCCGCAGGCGGTGTTCGAACTGGGCGTACCGGTGCTGGGTATCTGCTACGGCATGCAGACCATGGCCCAGCAACTGGGTGGCAAGGTGGAAAACGGCGCCGTGCGCGAATTCGGTTACGCCGAAGTGCGCGCGCGCGGCCACACGGCGCTGTTGAACGGCATCAACGACTTCGTCACCAGCGAAGGCCACGGCATGCTCAAGGTCTGGATGAGCCACGGCGACAAGGTACTCGAGCTGCCGCCCGGCTTCAAACTGATGGGCAACACCCCGAGCTGCCCGATCGCCGCCATGGCCGACGAGGAACGGCGCTTTTATGGCGTGCAGTTCCACCCGGAAGTGACGCACACGGTGCAGGGCAAGGCCATGCTGGGCCGCTTTGTGCATGAAATCTGCGGCTGCAAGGCGGACTGGAACATGCCCGACTACATCTCTGAGGCTGTCGCCAATATTCGCCGGCAGGTGGGCACGGACGAAGTCATCCTGGGCCTGTCCGGCGGCGTCGATTCGAGCGTGGCCGCGGCCCTGATCCACCGCGCCATCGGCGACCAGTTGACTTGCGTGTTCGTCGACCATGGCCTGTTGCGCCTGGAAGAGGGCGACATGGTGATGGCGATGTTTGCCAGCAACCTCGGTGTCAAGGTCATCCGTGTCGACGCGGAAGCGCAGTTCCTGGGCAACCTGGCCGGCGTGACGGACCCGGAAGCGAAGCGCAAGATCATCGGCCGCGAGTTCGTCGAGGTGTTCCAGGCCGAAGCGGGCAAGCTGCCGAACGCCAAGTGGCTGGCGCAGGGCACGATTTATCCGGACGTCATCGAAAGCGCTGGCAAAGGCAAGAAGGGCCAGACCATCAAGAGCCACCACAACGTGGGCGGCTTGCCGGAGACCCTGAATCTGAAACTGCTCGAGCCCTTGCGCGAACTGTTCAAGGACGAGGTGCGCAAGCTGGGCGTGGCGCTGGGCCTGCCGCACGACATGGTGTACCGTCACCCGTTCCCGGGCCCGGGCCTGGGCGTGCGCATCCTGGGCGAAGTCAAGAAAGAGTATGCAGATTTGCTGCGTCGCGCCGACGCGATTTTTATCGAAGAATTGCGCGCCACCCCGTTCGACTTGCCGCCGCTGACCACGATCGATTCGGGCGACGCGCCCACCAACTGGTACGAAGCGACCAGCCAGGCCTTCGCCGTGTTCCTGCCCGTCAAATCGGTGGGCGTGATGGGCGACGGCCGCACCTACGAATGGGTGGTGGCCTTGCGCGCCGTGCAGACGCTGGACTTCATGACGGCCCAATGGGCGCACTTGCCGCACACGCTGCTGGGCAAGGTGTCGAACCGGATCATCAATGAGGTGCGGGGGATTAACCGGGTGGTGTACGACATCTCGGGGAAACCGCCGGCGACGATTGAGTGGGAATAAGTTTGTTCAAGAAACAAAAATGATCATTTTTGATGAACCGATAAAGCTCTTTTTTCACGGGGCTTTATCGTTAGAGACGTGGCCACACTGCCGCTTAGAACCTACCGGGATAGGTTCTTATGGATGGCTGTCGCATTGGTGCCAGTTCTCGCTATTTTTCGCAGTTTTATCGTCTGCATGAATTGTTTTCTTCCCTCAGCCAACTCCGCTGACATGGCCTACTTACTCGACGCGTAACCATGTGTCAGTAGCGGTTGTACACTGATACATCGATTTTGGAAGATGGCTGCTTCGCGGAGCGGCCTTGAAACCCAGCGAGGTGTATGTGGAAATTGCGTTATTGAGCAAACATGGGTTGAGACTGCGGCGTATCGCCGCCGAGGTGGGCTTCGCGGCGAACACGGTGCTGCGGCACATGTACTGAGGGCTGTGCCGAGATGCAAACGCAAGGTATAAGCCAAGCGATCCATGAACCACGACATGCCGCTTGGTACTGCTTTCCGAATGCTTGCCGTTTCAATCTGAACGGGAGCAAACATGGAAGGCGACACGCAATTCTGAATGTCACAAATCGACGCCTTGCCCGATCGGTGTGGGCGCGCCATCTGGTCTGGTGCATACCGTTGTGGGCACCGCTGGCAACGTCTCGGACGTGAACCAGGCACATTGCTGAAAATCCAGCCTCTGGCAGTCCGAAAAGACGCACGATAAAATTGCAAGGCGCTCGCGTCCGTAAAAATCAGCGGAAGCGCCGAAATCATTCATTGATCAGCCCCCCTGGGCAGGCGAATGCCATTGCCGCCGCTCAGCTGCCGCCGCGGCGATGATGGCCGTGTCATTACAGGCGCTTTCAACCGTTGGCGTCCCCCGCTGATAGCGCCGTGTTGACCCTTGATACACCGTGCGGACATAAGGCGGGGAAATGCTCTCCTGCCGTTTCCTTGCGCGTTAGACTAATCGAGTAACGTTCCCGACGTCTTTCGTTCTGGAACGGGGCGTTGTGGCAATCCCGTTCATCGCTTCGAGGTCTCGATGGCGTCACGAGGGCGGGGTGTCGTATGCGGCGCGCGGCGCCGATCACTCAACAAAAAAGGAAGTAACGATGACAATTGTTAATGTAAACAAGAGCGTGAAATTGAAAGCGGGCGCAGCTGAGGTATGGAATTTCGTCAAGGATTTCGCCGGTTTTGCCTCGTGGCAACCGCACATCACCTCCGTGGAAATGCTGGCCAATGGGGATCGCAAGGTGTTGTTCAAGCGCGGTAATACCATGCTCGACCGAATCAAGCATCAGGACGATGGGGCCATGACCTTGACCTACGAACTGGTGCCTGGCCAGGAAACGCCGGCCGGCGCGCCGCCGATCAAGAGTCTCGATGCGACCTTCGTGGTCACTGCCGATGGTACGGGTTCGGAAGTCAGCTACACCATCGAAGCCGACGTGCCGCCGCCGATGGTCGAGCTGGCGCCCAAGGGTATCGGTGCCGATATCGACGGCGCCCTGGCCGGCCTGGTGACGCAGTTCGGTAACTGATTCGCAGCAAGCCCACTTCGGCCAGCGCCAGGCTGGTCCGGCGGCATTCGGGCCCCGGCCCAACAAGGGGCACCGACCCGGCTATTGATCGGGCGCCCGTGCCGCCACTGGCCAGTGGCGCGCAGGGTCAGGCATTCGCCCGATCGGCTCGCACAGACTCTCGACACCGCCCAGGGCAGCCGGCAAGCCGGCTTCGGCCAGTGCCTCAGCGTGACTGCAATTATGCCGCTGGCGCCCCGCGCGGTGGCGGCAGTATCGCGCAAGCCAAATGCCATGCCCGCATGGCTGGTTCCTCCCGCGGTAAACCCATTCAATACATCGCTCTAATTTGAAAGACCCTTTCACATGAAACTGGCTTTTTTCGATTCTTACCGTCTCGGACTTGTCGTCGGCAACGACATCGTCGATATTTCAAGCGAAGTACCGGTATACACCGAGGCTTCTGCCAACAATGCCATGCTTTGGCTGATCGAACATTTCGACGCGCTAAAGCCCGCCCTGGCGCTGGCCGCGCAAAACGGTGAGCGCATCCCCCTGACGAGCGTCAGGCTCCGGGCGCCACTGCCCAAACCCGGCAACATCGTTTGCATGGCGGTGAACTACATGGAGAACGGCACGCTGGCCGAAGCTCCGCCGATCAATGCGTTTCACAAGGCATCGGTCGGCGTCATCGGGAACGGCGACACGATGGTGTTGCCGGATATGCCGGCCACGGTGTTCGAGGCGGAAGCGGAGATCGCGCTGGTCATCGGTCGCCGCGCCGACCGGATTGACGCTGCCGACTGGCAAAATTACGTATTCGGTTACGTCGGCTTTATCGACGGCTCCGCGCGAGGCGTCAAGCCCGACAGAAATACGTTCTTCCAGATGAAATCGCGCGCGACGTTCGCGCCGCTCGGGCCATGGATCGTGACGGCGGACGAAATCGAGGATCCGCACAAGCTCGATATTGCGATGCGCGTCAACGGCGTGTTGCGTCAGGACTTCAACACCAGCGATATGGCGCACGACATTCCCAAGTCGCTTGCGTGGCTTAGCCACATTCATCCGCTCGAGCCGGGCGACATCGTCGCTACCGGGACCAATCACCGCGGGCTGGGCGCCATCCAGCACGGCGACCACCTGGCGCTGACGGTCGAAGGGGTCGGTACGCTATCGGTCGCGGTCCAGGACGACCTGCAACGGACCTGGTCGACCGAAACGCGGCTGGAGCGTCAGTCAAAGGGCCTGCCTGCGCTGTCGCCTCAGCTGTCCGGGAAATACACGCCGGCCTGAGCGCTGCACGGCGCGCGCGTCAGGATGCGCGCGCCGGTGTTGCATGGCCCACTTGACTGTTTTGGATTCGCAAACATTCTGGTTGCATTTCCTCGGCTACTCAGCGTGGCCGGACTTGCCTAGACTTGCCAGCCATGCGCTGACCGACCCGGTCGGTGCCAAGAGCGCCTGAACGACCGCAGAGTCGCACGGCGAAGACATCCGAAACCGGCGTGCCGTTGCCCTTGCATGAACCGAATGGCAAGGCCGCCATGGCCACCTTGGAGGAGCCATGAAGACAAGTAATCACCATCATCGCGTGGAGCGGGACGCGGCATGAATACGCGTGCGCACCTTGTACAGGCAGGCGATGGCGTCAACGCCAACCCTGCAGCGACCCGTCCCGCTAGCCGTCCCTTACGGATCGGCATGCTCCTGTCCTCGAGCAACCCCATGGCGGAGCCGGAACTCCAGCGCGTGCTGCCGTCCGACGTCACCGTGCTCACGACCCGCCTGAAACACGCCGCTTCCACGCCGGAAGCATTGCTGGGCATGACCGACAAGATCGAGGAAGGCTGCGACCTGCTGTCGGACGCGGCAGCCGATCTGATTGTCTTTAACTGCACCGCCGTGTCCACCTTCGATCCTGCAATGGGGGCGAAGATCGCCGGCCGGATCACCGCGGCATGCGGGCGGCCGGCGACGACCACTTCGGACGCCTTGCTGGCCGCGTTCGCCGCCCTCAAAGCGCGCCGCATCGTCCTGATCACGCCCTACATCGATGCCGTCAACCAGCGCGAGATCGCCTTTCTTGCGCACCATGGTTACGAGGTCATCGGCGACGTCGGCTTGGGATTGTTGGAAGGCACCAGCATGGCCGCGGTCAGCCCTGCCGAATGGGTCGACCTGGCGCGCCGCCATCGCGACGACCGCGCAGATGTGTATTTCCTCAGCTGCACGGCGATCAATGTCTTGTCGGTCATTGAAACGCTCGAACGTGAACTGGGGCGCCCGGTTGTGACGAGCAACCAGGCCATGTTGTGGCATTGCCTGCAGTTGCTGGGCAGGACCGCACCCATTGATGCCCTGGGAGCCTTGAGCAGGACAGTCCCGGCCAGCGTGGCTGCGTGATGTTTGCGCCACATCGCTGCCGCGATGGCAGCGCTGGAGGCGCGGCCGACCAATAACGAGAAGGAGAGCAGGGCGGCAACGCAGCCGCGATTGCGTTGCCGATCGAAACATACAGTGTGGGAGTGGAAAAGTATCGTAATTCTGCAGGACCGGAAAAATTCTAAATATAAAAGATGGAGACAAAGAAATGACCGCCAATACCAGAACAGCCAGAACGCGCAAGGTGACGTCGCCGGTTCGCCCGCCGCCCCTTGCGGGATGCAAGCGCTTTAACTATTCGCTCCTGATGTCGGGGCTGCTCGTCGGCTTCAACGCCTGGGCGCAGGCCGTGCCGGGCCAGGCCGCATCCGAGGCTGCGCCGCCGGCGCCGACAGCGCGCGCCAGCACCGGCAGCGAACTGTCGACCGTGGTCATCACTGCGCAAAAGCGCCCTGAAAGCGTGCAGAAAGCCTCGATCGCGATTTCCGCCATTGACGGCAGCGCCATCAATGAGTTCGGCCAGAACGCACTCGACGACGTCCTCAAGGATTTGCCCGGCGTGGTCATGCAGGCGACCGCGCGCGGCCTGACGCCATCGATTCGCGGGCTCGGCACCGACCTGCCGCCGGGGATCGGCGACGGCGCCGTCGCCACCAATTTCGACGGCATCTACAATGTGCGCGCCGAAGGTTCGCAGATTGTGTACGACATCGCTCGCGTCGAGGTATTGCGCGGGCCGCAGTCGACCCTGTACGGCCGTTCCGGCCCGGCCGGCATTGTCAACGTGATCAGCAACGACCCGAGTTTCAAACGGGAAGGTTCCGCCACCTTCGAAGCGGGCAATTTCAATCTGTTCCGCAGCGAGCTGATGTTCAATCAGCCGCTGAGCGAGAAAGTCGCCGTGCGCGCCGCCTTCAGCAGCGTCAACCGGGATGGCTACATGTCGAATGGCACCAATGATGCGAAATCGGTGGCTGGACGGGTAAAGCTTCTGTACAAGCCGAGCGAGGATATGTCGCTGCTGATCGGCGTCGAGGCGCTCAAGATCGGCGGCATCGGCAGTGGCGCGGTGCCGGCCTACGTCGAAGCGCCAGACGATCCCTACCTGGCCGTGCCATCGCCAGGCCAGTACGACCGCTACCGCAGCAATAAATACTGGGCCCAGCTCGACGCCAATATCGGATTTGCCCGCGTGACTGTACTGGTATCGACGGCCGATGCACGCAACAAGCAATTTGTTCCACCGGGCACCAGCCCTTCGAATGACGACGGCATGGATCCGAAGCGCCTGGACCAGAACTCGCTTGAAGTGCGCCTGTCGTCGCCTTCAACCAGCCAGCTCAAATGGTTGCTGGGCGCCTATTACTACGACAACGACATGGCCGTGACGCAGCTGTCGAACAATCCTGGATCGGTGGCAATCAACCAGCACACCACCGCGCGCTCGAAAGCGCTGTTCGGCAATATCAGCTATCCCGTGACCGATGGCTTGCGCGTCCTTGCCGGGTTGCGCACTACCAAAGACGACAAATCTTATGCGAATGATAACTTCGTGCCGCATGCGGATTTCTCCGATAGTTTCAAGCGTATTGACAGCAAATTAGGTATCGAGGTCGATACGGGAGCGCAGTCGATGCTGTACGCCACCGCCTCGACGGGCTACCGGCCGGGCACCTGGTCGCAGATGCCGCCTTACGAGCCGGTCAAGATGGAAACCGTGAATGCACTGGAGTTCGGCTCGAAGAACCAGTTCCTGAACAATCGCCTGCGCGTCAACGGCTCCTTCTATTATTACGACTACAAGAACTACCAGATTGCGGATCTGTTCTTCGATCCGATGGTCGGACGCGTCGTATTGACGTTCCAGAACATTGCCAAGGCCAGAAACTACGGCGGCGAAGTCGAGGCAAGCTGGCGCGTCAGCGTCGACGACAAGGTCGGCCTTGCAGTCGGCTATGTCAACGCCACCTTCCGCAGCGATGCCACGATCCATGCCGATCCCGGCGCGCCGGCGATGAACCTGAACGGCCGGGCGGTGCCGCACTCGCCGAATTGGACGGTCTCGGCAAACTACGAGCGCCACGTCGAATTCGCCAGCGGCGCCGAGCTGACGGCCCGCCTGAGCGCCCGCCATGTCTCGGCGCAGTACGTTTCACCGAACGCGCAGCCGCTGTCTTACCAGAAAGGCTACTCGACGGGCGATGCGACCCTGGTCTATCGTCCGGCCAAGGGTGACTGGTCGCTCACTGGCTATGTGAAAAACGTCAACGATGTCGCCGTCAAGACCAACTTCATCGCCGGCTGGAGCAATCTGGCCCCGCCGCGCACCTACGGTTTGATCGGCAGCGTCAATTTCTGACACGGCACGGTGCGCGTACTCACGCGCACCTACGCTCATATCCCCTGCACAGCGCTTGCAGTCGGGTGTATATTGATAAACTGCAACTTGTCCAAAGAGACAAGAGTCGATCGGTATCATCGAACCTGGAGGAGACATGACAGCATCATTGCGCACCCTGGACCGGGGCCTGAACGTCCTCGGTTATCTGAACAAAGCCCGTTTCGCGGCGCCGCAGCACATTGCCAAAGCGCTTGCCTTGCCGCTACCGACCGTGTACCGGATCATCGAAACACTTGCCCATGGCGGTTTCGTGGAACGCGTCAGCCCCGATGAAAACGTCTACCGGCTGACCATTGCGGTACGCCGCCTGAGTGGGGGAATGACGTGCGAGTCGGTGTTCGTCTCGGTGGCGACGCCGGTCCTGTTTGGGCGCAGGGAACAACTGAAGTGGCCGAGCGCAGTCTCGACCTTCGAGGCGGACAGCATGGTCGTGCGCGAAAGCACCGACCGTTTCAGTCCCCAGCCGATTGGCCTGCGCGCGGTGGGCCGCTGGATTCCCATGTTGTCAACCCCGCTGGGCTGGGCCTATCTGGCGTTTTCTCCCGACGAGCAGCGCCGCGAGATCGTGGCCCACCTGCGCAGGTCGCCAGCGCCGGAGAATCGCGTGGCGCGCGATCCCCATCACATCACCCACATGGTGCGTACTGTCCAGGCGGACGGCTACTGCGCTTCGGACGAGATTTCCTACAAGCGCTGCGGCAGCATCGCACTGCCCGTGCTGTCGCGCGGCAGGGTGTTCGGCTGCATCAGCACCGCGTGGCCGTCGTCGCTGATTGCCGAGGACGCCGCCATCGCGCGATTGCTGCCGGTGCTGCGCGAAGCGAAAGCGGAAATTGAGCAGCAGCTCGAATCGGTGGCCATCGACTGGTAAGGCGCCAAGGTGGCCGTGCGGTTCGCTGCCGGCGTAATGCTTCCCGCCCCACCTTTGCGGCCATTGGCTCAGGCGGCAACGGCAACGGCGCCGTCGGGCGGCGCCAGCGTCATGCCCTCGTATCCCATCTTGAGCAGGCCGGCTTCCATGTCGCGCTTGGTTTGCAGCAAATCGGGCAGATAGCGGGTAATCACCTCTTCATAGTCCACCGTCGCAGCCACCCAGACGATATTGATGCAGGCGAAAACCGTATCGTGCAGCATGATCGGCACGGCGATGCTAGCGCACTTTGCATGATCGAGCTCGCGGCAGTTGCTGTAGCCGTTCGCGCGTGAGCTGGCGATCATTTTCTCCAGGAAGGCCTCGTCCCGGCTCAAGGCGTTGTCGGGATCCGGGGACCTGCGCAGCGAGGCCAGGATTTCCCTGCGTTCCTGCTCTGGACAAAACGCCAGGTAGGCGCGCCCGAGCGGGCTTTTCAGCAGATGGCGCTTGCGCCCGATCATGCCCACATCGACCGAAAAAGGACTGAAGCTGTGCGTGCTGACGCGGATGATCATGGCATCGTCCTTGAAGGTCGCCAAGTCGGTCGGCCACAGTACCTTCTCGCCCAGTCGCTGCAGCAGTGGCGCGCCCAGGTTGCGGATCCATTCTTCGTCGATAAATCCTTCGCCAAGGTGGCGCACCGCGCCGGTCAGGCGAAATACGCTGTCCGACACACTGCGATAGAGCAGGCCACGGTTCTCGAGCGTCTCCAGGATGCGATACACAGTCGGCCGCGGAATTTTGAGCTCCCTGGCGATTTCGTGCGCGGTCGAGGCGCGCACGGTATTGAGGTATTCAAGCACATTGAGTCCGCGCTCGAGCGAGCAAATCATTTTGTAGGTCATGCCGTGGTCTCGCTTCAACGTCGATCAGGTGTTCTGGCAAGCCGGCCAGGTGAGGCGCTCGCGCTTCGCCGCAGATGCCGTCCGTCGGGAAAACAGGCAGACCGGATGGGGCGCCCGTGCTGATGATTATACAAGCATCGGCGCGCTGTCAGCGGGCCTTGATTGCCCGGACCGCAAGCGGGAAATCGCCAAAGTGGCGCCGCGCTGCAAGGCCCGATACACAGGTCGGACAGCCGTCATCGCCAACTTGCCGCAGCACCTCGAGGAGGCTATCGTCGGCGCCAGAGCAGATGCACCGGCGCTGCCGCGCCCGGCGCACAAGGGACACAGGAGACTATATGAAGGCGTTTTACGGTTTGCCAGAAGTCGAACGGCTGCCTGGGCGTGCGCTTGCCATCGGAAATTTCGACGGCGTCCACCGCGGGCACCAGGCCATCATCGAAAAGCTCAACACCGAAGCCGCCAGGCGCTGCATGCCGAGCTGCGTGCTCACCTTCGAGCCGCACCCGCGCGACTACTTTGCCCAGCTTACCGGTCGCGCCGCCGGCGCCGTCAAGCGCATCACCAGCAGTGAAGAAAAACTGGCAGCGCTGGCGCGCTATGGCGTCGACCAAGTGCTGGTGCTGCCATTCGACCGCTGGCTCGCCAGTTGTTCGAGCCAGGGCTTCATCGATGCCGTGCTGGTGCGCGGCCTGAGCGCCGCTTACGTCATCGTCGGCGACGATTTTCAGTTCGGCGCCGGGCGCACGGGAAATTTCGACACGCTGGCCGCGGCCGGGCACCGGACTGGCTTCGATGCCGAATCCATGCCGGCGTTTCCGGCCCAGGGCGCGCGTATCTCCAGCACCCTGATCCGCCTGGCGCTGGCCCGGGGCGATGTTGCGACGGCCGAGCAGTTGCTCGGGCGAGAGCTAAGCCAAGGGCGCAAGCCAAGGGCGCAACTGTTTGGCTAGTTGCGTGAAAACAGGCAGGAAGCCGCATCGGCATGCGCGAAGCAGATGCGCCACGGGCCATCCGCCGGACCGATACACAGGCCGGACAAGGCGGGCGGCATCCTTGTTCGAGGCAGCGCCCGCGCACTACTATTTATATCAACCATAAGAAAGAGACGAGACCATGAAGCTGCTGAGTTTTGAGATTGCGGGTACGCCGAAGTTCGGCGTGTGGGTGGACGGCGGGGTGATCGACATGACGCAGCGGCTGGCGGGGAAATATCCCGATCTGCTCAGCGTCCTGCAAGCGGGCGCGCTGGCCGAGATTGCCGCTGCCGCGCGCCATGGCACCCCTGACTACAGCGCCGACAGCATCGGCTTCCTGCCGGTCATTCCGAATCCGCCAAAGATCATCTGTATCGGCATTAACTACGAAGAGCACCGCTCCGAGATCGGCCGCGAGCCCTCGCTCAAGCCGCCCGTGTTCGCCCGTTTCGCCAACTCCCAGGTGGGCCACCTGGGCGCGATTGTCCTGCCGCCCGAATCGGAAAAACTCGATTACGAGGGCGAGATCGCCGTCATCATCGGCAAAGGCGGCCGGCGCATCGCACCAGACCGGGTGTGGGGCCACATCGCCGGCTATGCGCCCTACAACGATGGCTCGGTGCGCGACTGGCAGGGACACACCCACCAGTGGACGCCTGGTAAGAACTTTGTCCACACCGGTGGATTTGGACCCTGGATGAGCACCGCGGACGAATTCGGCCCCGATCCCGAACTGCATCTCAGTACCCGCCTGAACGGCGTCGAGGTCCAGCGCGCCAGCAGCCGCCAGATGATCTTTTCGATCGCCGAACTGATCGCCTACTGCTCCACCTTCACCGAGCTCGAGCCGGGCGACGTCATCGTCACCGGCACCCCGGGCGGCGTTGGCGCGCGCCGCAAGCCGCAGCTGTTCATGCGCCATGGCGACGTGGTCGAAGTGGAAATCTCCCAAATTGGCGTTCTGCGCAACGTCATCGAACGGGAAGCGTAAGCCTTGCGCTCCCATCACCTCCAACCTGAAGGAACAATAACATCATGATCATAGGAATTCTCGGCGCCGGAAAAATGGCCCAAATGCTGGTGCCAAAGCTGGTGTCGGCCGGCCACCGCGTCATCCTCAGCAACTCGCGCGGCCCAGCCTCGCTCGAGGCTCTGGTCGAGCAGCTCGGCCCCGGCGTTAGCGCGGCCGAGTCGACGCAAATGCTGGTCGATGCCGACCTGGTATTTCTTGCCACGCCATGGGAAAAGACCGCTGCGGCGGTAGCGGCGGCCGGCTCGTGGACGGGCAAGACCGTCATCGACACCACCAATAACCGGCGCGGTCCGCGGCCGGTCGATCTGATCGATATCGGCAGCCGCGGTTCGAGCGAGATCGTCAGCGAGTTGCTGCCGGGTGCGCAGGTGGTCAAGAGCTTCAATTACGAGCCGATTCCCGTCTTCGCCGCCGGCCTGCCGCCGGAAGGCGACAGTGGTGCGGTCTTTTTCTCCGGCGACGATGCCAGCGCCAAGGCCAAAGTCGCCGAGCTGATTCGCGATATCGGCGGCGAGCCGATCGACGCCGGCACGCTGGCAGAGGGCGGCAAGCTGCACGGCATGGGCGGGCCATTGTCACTGAAGTTGAGCTTGCTGCCGCCGAAAGAAGCCAGGGCGCTGCTCGCCGCGGCGCGCCTGGCCTGACGCGGCGCCGGCGCGGGCAGCAGGCAGCGCCGGGTCGCTGATTTCACATCAATCGCTCAGCCACCCTGGCGGTGATTGGAGACTTTCATTTTGACTGACGGGTTTTTATGACGACAAGTATGCAATCACGCTGGATTGTCCTGGGCGCTCTGTGTTTCATGATGTGCGTCGGCATGGCGCTGCCCATCTATGGCGGCAGCGTACTGGGCACTTTCATGGCTGCCGACCTGCATTGGGAACGCAGTGCGCTCGGCATGCTGATCGCCGCCAACATGACCGCCGATGGACTGGCTGCCCCTTGGGTTGCCGCACTGGTCGGCCGGATCGGTACGCGCCGCTGCCTGATGATCGGCTGCGTGCTGATGGGGGTGGCGGCGCTCGCGCTGGCGAACTGGGTGGACACGCCATGGCAGGCGGCACTGTCGTTTGCGCTGCTCGGCGTGGCGGCCGCCTTTATCAGCGTGATTCCCTGCCAGACGGCAGCGACGGCCTGGTTCGGGCAGCGCCGGCCGATGGCGCTGGGCGTGCTGTATGCCGCCGTGGGAATAGGCGGATTCATTTTCGTCTGGTTGATGAGCTGGTCGCTGGAAAACGCGGCGATCGGCTATCGCATGGGGTGCTGGCTGTTCCTGGGCTTCGCGGTGCTCGGGCTGATGGTAGCGGTCTTCATCGTGCGCGACACGCCCGATCCGGTACAACGCGAGGCCTGGGAACGCGCCGACCGTGCGCGCCAGGCGCGCCGCCGCCCGGCCGATCCGGTGCGGTCGGAGGCGCTCAGCCCGGCGCTGGTCGCCGGGACGAACGCGCTCGACCTGCGTTTGCCCGAGTTGCTGCGCTCGCCGGCGCTGTGGGCGATCTATCTGAGCATGTTCGCCACCACCTGCGGCGCCGCGTTCGTGATTGCGCACGCCCAGGCGCATTTGCGCGATATGGGCCATTCCGCCATGGCGGCGGCCGGCACCATTTCCATCGTCTCTGCAGCGCTGGTGTTCGGCAATATCGGCATCGGCTGGATCGCCCAGCGCATCGGTCCGCGCCGCTCGTATTTTGCCGCCATGATGCTGTTCGTCCTCGGGCTGATCACCCTGGTCTACGCCCGCAGTTCGGTCGGCCTGTACGGCTACGCGCTGATCTATGGCCTGGGTTTCGGTGCGGTACAGGTCGGGCCGATGGTGCTGTTGAGCAGCTACTGGAGCGTCAAGGCGCTGCCGATGCTCACTGCCGTGGGCTTGCTGATCCAGACCGCCGGCGCGGCCCTCAGTCCCGTCGCCGCCGGCGTCTATTTCGACCGCTACGGCCATTACGAGCCGGTGATTGTCGTCATCGTCGTGATGTCACTGGTGACGATGGTCCTGCTGCGCCTGATCGGCCCGCCGCAGCCGCGCAAGCACGGCTCGCCGGCAGACGGCAACACGGGCGGGGTCTCCGATGCCCAGCCCAGTCATTGAAGGGGGCAGGCGATGCATGACATGCAAAATGGATCGGACCCGCTGCAAGAATTGCCGGCAGCCCTGGCCGCTGGCGCCCGGCGCCCGGCGGGCACTACAGGGCCCGTGCGGGTTGGGCTGGTGGTGCCCGGAACGCGGCCGGCGCTTGCCGATATCGAAGCGCGCATCATGGCGCAGCGCGGCCGTGTTTCGCTGCTCTACCAGGTGCTGCTCAACAGCGCAGCGATCGTCAGCGGCTGGGAGAGCATGCTCAGCGCTGTGCGCCTTCAGACCGGTGTGCCGGGACCATTGCGCGAACTGATCATCCTGCGCGTCGCCGTGCTCAACGATGCACCGTTTGAATATGAGGCGCATGCGCCGATCGCCCTGCGCGAAGGTGTGAGCGCGCAAAAAATCGCGGCGCTGTCCGCCGTCGCCATCGCCGAGCTGTTCGATCCGGAAGAAGCGCTGGTACTGGCCCTGACCGATGCGATGACGCGCGACGTCGCCGTGCCGGACGCGCTGATGGAAGGCCTCAAGCAGCGCTACGACGACCAGCAGCTGGTGGAACTGGTCGCTACCGTGGCCGCCTACAATATGGTCTCGCGCTTTCTGGTCGCGCTGCAGATCGCGCACTGACATGGCCCGGCCCGCCCAGCAGCGCTGGCGCGCTCCGGCATGACGCCCGCAAGCGCGCCGTTTTCGCCGTTCCACGGCGCCTTCAGGTCGGTTTGGCTGCTGCGTCTGTGTTCGACCCTCGGCAGCCAGCTGCTCGCCTTTGCGCTGGGGCTGCGCCTGTATCAGGTCAGCGGCTCGGCGCTCGACCTCGGCCTGCTCGGCCTGGTCCAGTTCGTTCCCAGCCTGGCCCTGGCGCTGCCCGCCGGCCAGCTGCTCGACCGGTTTGCGCCAGGCCGGGTGGCGGCCATCGCACAACTGGTCAATGCCGCGGCAGCGGCCAGCCTGCTGCTGTTGCCGCTGCTGCCCCGGTTGCCATTGCCTGCCGGCGCCAGTCTCACCTTCGGCCTGTATGCGGCGGCGCTGGTGACCGGCGCGACGCGCGCATTCGAACACCCGATCAATACTGCCTTGCTGCCCAGCGTGGTCGCCGAACACCATGTGGCGCGCGCCGTTGCCTGGGTCACGGCCCTGGCGAAAACTGCGACGCTGGTGGGACCGCTGATCGGCGGCCTGCTGTATGCGCTCAGCCCCGAGGCAGCCTATGGCGGGGCGCTGGCGTTCTTTGCCGCCGCCGCGATGCTGGCGGCAGGCCTGCCAGGGCGCGCCTGCGCCGCGTCGAAAGGCACCGGCGTGCGGGCCGCCTTTGCCGGCCTGCACGTGATCTGGCGTGACCGGGTATTGGGCGGCGCCATGTTGCTCGACCTGCTGGCAGTGCTGCTCGGCGGCGCCACCGCGCTGCTGCCAGTCTACGCGCTCGACGTGCTGGGGACCGGGCCGATCGAACTGGGCATGCTGCGCGCGGCGCCTGGCCTCGGCGCGGTCGCACTGGGATTCTGGCTCACCTGGCGCCCCGTCGTACGGCGCGTGGGGGCGGTGCTGCTGGCCGCCACTGCGCTGTTCGGCGCGCTGACCATCGCCTTCGGCATGTCGCGCAGTCTGCCGCTCAGTCTCATATTGCTTGCCGCCATAGGCGGCGCCGACATGGTCAGCATCCACATCCGTAGCGCCCTGGTGCAATTGCGCACGCCGGCCGGCCTGCGCGGCCGCGTGGGCGCCGTCAACGGCATCTTCATCAGCAGCTCGAACCAGATCGGCGCCTTTGAATCCGGCCTGACGGCACACTGGTTCGGCACGGCGCCGGCCATCGTGTTCGGCGGCACGGCCACGCTGGCGGCGGTCTGTGCGCTTGCCCTGTTTGTGCCGTCCCTGCGCCGGGTGGAGCGCATGCACGCGCCGGTGGACGCCCTCGCCGTACAGCGCTGAAATACGCCAGTGCCGGCAGCGTCGCTTGCTTTCGATCGAGTTTTTGCTGCGCCCAGGTAGGCCGCGCTGCCATGTCGGCGCCAGCAGATACACAGGTCGGACAGGCGTCACCACCGGCTTGTAGCGTGGACACAAGGAAGCTATCGTTTGTGTGCACAGTAGCAATGCACAGACTACACAGGAGATACCATGGTCAGTAAGCTGCAGGAAAAGATTGTACCGAATACGATGGCGGCGCCGGAGCCAGACCTGACTGCCGACGAGCTGGTGGCGCGCGCGGTCGCGCTGCGCGGCGCCTTGCTGGAAGGGCAGGCAGCGGCCGAGGAGCGCGGCACCTATTCGCCTGAAATGCATGCGGCGTTCGAGAAGGCCGGCTTCTACCGGACCTTGCAGCCGCGTCGATACGGCGGCTATGAATTCGGTGTGCCCACCTTCGCCCGGATGGTGATGGAAGTGGCGCGCGGTTGCCCGGGCAGCGCCTGGTGCCTGGCGCTGTCATCCGGTCATTCGCTCAATGTCGCGCAGCTGTTCGGCGAACGTGCCCAGGAACAGGCTTTCGGACCGGACGGCCATTTTGCCGCGGCAGCGCGCGCCATTCCTTCGGGGACGGCGACCCACGCCGACGGCGGCTGGCGCCTGCAGGGGACCTGGGATTACTGTTCCGGCGTGCCGTACTCGACACATGTCATGGTGGGCGTGCGGATCGTCGGCGAGGATGGCCCGCCGCAGGTCGCCGTTGCACTGGTGCCGCGCGACCAGTGGACCATGCTCGACAACTGGGGCGGCTATATCGGCATGCGCGCCAGCGGTTCGAACAGCGTGGTGATGGATGGGGCCTGGATACCCGAGCACTTGCTGGTCAGGGAAGATTTTTTCGCGCCCGACCTGTCGCAGGGTACCGAAGGCGCGCGCCTGCATGGCAATCCGATGTACGCCGGCGGCACCCTCGGCTTCTTCCAGACCGAGATCAGTTCCATCATCGTGGGCTTGGGTTACGCCGCCCTCGACGAGTACGAAAAAATCATCAGCGCGCGCAAGGCGTTCGGTCCGAATGCGGTGCTGCAATCGCAGCACCCCGATTACCAGCGTCCCTACGGCATTGCGCTGGGCAAGCTCGAAGCGGCGCGCCACGCGGTGCTCGGTGCGGCCCAGGAGTACATGGATCTTGCGCGCCTGTGCATGGAAGGCGAGCGTACTTACCTGCGCTCCGACGACATGCGGCTGCAGGCCGGCATGCAACAGGCCGCCCAATTATCGTTCGAAGCCGTCGACATGCTCTACCGCGCCGCCGCCACCAGCGCATCGGCCAAGAACGGCACGCGCATGCAGCGTTATTTCCGCGACATCTCGATGGCGCGCACCAATCCCGGACTGCAGTTCGAGCTGAAGGCGGCCGACCTCGCGCGCCAGTTGTTCAGCGAACGCACGCAGTCGCCAGCGGGCCAGTCAGCATGAGCGCGGCCCTGCAAGCGCCCGCCCTGGACGCGCTGCGACCGCCAGCCGCAGCTGGCGCCATCGCGCCACCGGAGGCCGGTCTGACGCCGCAGGAAATGCTGCGCCGCGCCACCGCAATGCGCAGCACGCTGCGCGAGCGACAGGCCGAAACCGAAGCGGCCGGCCGCATCCTGGACCGAACCAACGAGCAATTCATCGAGGCCGGGTTTTACCGGGTGGTGCAGCCGCGCCGCTTTGGCGGCCACGAATTCGACCTCACCACCTATGTCAAGGTGATGAGCGAAGTCGCGCGCGGCTGTCCGTCGAGCGGCTGGGTGCTGGCCCTGACGTCGGGCCATCCGATCATCCTCGCCGATCACCCCGAACAGGCCCAGATCGAAGCCTACGGCAACGACGGTCAATACCGTTGTCCCTCGGTGGGATCGCCGATACCGGTGCAAGTGGTGCCGGGCGGTTACCTGGTATCGGGTTGCTGGGATTATGCCTCCGGCTGCGATGTCGCCACCCACATCATGGCAAGCGGACTGGTGCCGCAGGATGGCGGACCGCCCAAGCCTGTGCTGATGCTGATCGACCGCAAGGACTTCACGATCATCGATAACTGGCAGGTGCTGGGCATGCAGGGTACCGGTTCGCGCCGCGTCGCCGTCGATCAGCTGTTCGTCCCGGCGCACCGGGTGGCCCCGCTGGCCATGTGGGGCGGCGTTTCAGCCGCCAGGGTGCATGCCAACCCGATGTATAACGGCCGCAAGGCGGGCTTCTTCATGATCGAGGGCGGCGCCGTGCTGATGGGATCGGCGCGCGGCATGCTCGACCTGTACGACGAGCTTCTGCGCGCCAAGCCGATGCGCTTTGCGGCCAAGACCAAGTTGATGGAGCACCACGAGTTCCAGCACTACTTCGGTGTCGCCCAGGCGCTGCTCGACAACGCGGACGCCGCGCTGCTGAAGGCGGCCCAGGACTATATGGACGCATGCACGGCGCAGGCCGAGCACGGCATCGAGTTCCCTGAAGTGGAGGACCGGCGCATCTTTCTGATGGTGCAGCAGGCTGCCCGGCTGGCATTCGAAGCGGTCGACCGCATCTTTACCACGGCCGGCACGCAGAGCGGGCAAACGGCGTCGATGCTCGGCCGCTATTATCGCGACATCGCCGTTCAGCGTACCCACTTTACCCAGCAGATGGACCGGACGGCCGTGAACTTCGCGCGCCTGCACTTCGGTTTCGCGCCGCTGTCGCCGTTCTGATGGGCGCGCCGATTTCTTCCGAAGCGACGCTGCAGGCCATCCGCGATGGCTTCCAGCAGCGCCGCGGGTACTGGAACGCCGACTGGGAACAGCTGCTGCAGTTTAATCCCGCCTATGTCGCCGCCTACCTGGAACTTTCCGCCTACACCGCCGAGCGCGGCGGCCTGTCGCCCAGGATGCGCGAGTTGATCTATGTGGCGACGAATTGTTCGCCCACCCATTTTTTCGAACGCGGACTGCGCCAGCATGCGCGCTTTGCGCGGGAATACGGCGCCACGCTCGAGCAACTGATCGCGGTCGCAATGGTCGTCAGTACGGTCGGCGTGCAGACTTACCTGCTCGGCGCGGCCGCCCTCGAGGAACTGGTGCCGGAGGCGTTCGCGCCGGGCGCCCACGAGGATTACGCCAGGGCCGTGCACAACAGGCACGTGCAGATGCTGGGTGCGGCCGTGCCGGAGGTGGCGGCGGCGATCCGGGTCGATCCGGCCTTCTACGAGGTTTGCCTGAATTTTGCAGGCGCCGCGTTCGCCAGCGATGGCCCGCTCTCGCCCAAGGAGGGCCACCTGGTTGCGCTGGCCGCCTACGCGCAGTGCACCCAGCTCTCCGGCACCGGGGTGAAGCAGCATATGCGCGCCGCACTCGCGCACGGCGCCACACCGGGCGAAGTGAGCGATGTGTGCAAGCTCATTACCAGTATGGGCGTGCATGCCGTCGTGCTGCCGGTGCCTGTCTTGATGAACGAATGGAGGACGCAATCTTGAGCACCACGCCATTGCTGTATTTCGCCGACGGTCTGGACTTTCGCGGCCAGCTGGCCATGCCGGCGCTGTCCGACGGCGCGGCCAAATTGCCTGGCATCCTGATTTTTCCCGAGGCGCCGGGGGTCGGTCCCCACGTGATCCGGCGCGCCGAGGCGCTGGCGCGGATGCACTACGTGGCGCTGGCGGCCGACGTCCACGGCGACGGCAAGCTGTTCGACGATCCGGTCAGCATGCTCGATAGCATCAAGCAAATAAAGAGCGATCCGCAGCGGCTGCTCCAGCGCCTTCAGGCCGCCCTCGATGCGCTCGCCCGCGTGCCGCAAGTCGACCCCGAGCGCATCGCCGTGATCGGCTATTGCTTTGGCGGCTGGTGCGCGCTGGAGCTGGCGCGCAGCGGCGCGGCGCTGGGCGGTGCCGGCATATTCCACGGCGCGCTGGCATCGGAACAGGATGCCGGCAGGATCCGGGCGCGGCTGCTGGTGTGCACCGGCGCGGCCGATCCGCTGGTACCGCTGGGCCAGGTGACGAAGTTCAGCGAAGAAATGTCTGGCGCCGGCGTCGATTGGCAGGTCCACCTGTATGGCAGCACCGGCCACGGTTTCACCAGCGAGGAGGCGGGCAGCAATCCACGGCCCGGTTTTGGCTATTCGGCATCGTCCGACCGGCGTTCATGGGCGGCGCTGCTTGCGTTTCTCGATGAAGTTTTTCCAAAGAATGTTTGATAGGAATTGAGATGGAATTTACACAGAAAACCGTTCTGATCACTGGCGCCGCTACCGGCATCGGGCGCGCCACCGCCAGGCAACTGGCCGGCATGGGGGCGCGCATCGTCATCGCCGACCTTAACGGCGAGAAGGCAGAAGCGACGGCGGCATCGATCCGCGCCGAGGGAAACGAGGCATTGGGTATGCGTTGCGACGTCACCAGCGACGACGAGGTGGCGGCCCTGATGCGTGAGGTCGGCGCCCGCTTCGGTGCCGTCGACGTCCTCATCAATAACGCCTCGATGCCGCCGATCGCCGGCAACATCGAAGACATCCCATTCGCGGCCTGGGAGGATGCCCTGCAGGTCAATGTGCTGGGCTATGTGCGCATGATACGCGCCGTTCTGCCTGCGATGATGGCGCGCGGCAGCGGCTGCGTGGTCAATACGGCGTCATCGCTTGCCATTTTGCCCGATCCGCCGACCCGTTTTCAGATTCCCTACACCACCACCAAGGCCGCGCAGCTTGGCATGGCGTACGGCCTGGCGCACGCGCTGCGCCCGCATGGGGTCCAGGTGTCCGTGTTCTGCCCCAGCATCACCGCCACCTCGGACCGTCCCGGTGGCCAGAGCCTGACGACGTCCGGTACCGAGATACCGGCCATGCTGCAGTTTCTCGATGGCGTCGATCCGCGCCGCGACAAGCCGGCCAGCGCGGAGTTTGCCGCTTCGGTGCTGATCGAGGGGCTGCGCGAGGATAAATTCCTGATCAGTTCACAGGTCGGTTACGAAGAACAGATCGTCGAGTTCGCGCGCGATGGCCTCGATCCGCTGTCGCTGGTGCGCAGGGCAGGTGCGTAATCGTGGCCCGCGTAAGCTACCTCAGCGTGGAAGACCTGGCGCCTGAATATCAGGACATGCCGCGCATGAAATCGAACATCACGCGCGCGCTGGCCCACAGCCCGCGCGGGGCGCGCCACAAGGCCGGCCTCGGCATGTACCTGCGCCACGAGAGCAGGCTCGAGCCGCGCCTGCGCGAGCTGGCGATCCTGCAGGTGGGGTATACCACCGGCAGCGAGTACGAATATGCCCACCATGTCGACGTCGCGCTGTCGTTCGGCGTCAGTGAAGCGGACATCCTGGCGATCGCACACGACAGCGCAGGACGAGCAAGCTCGCTCGATCCCGTCGCCCGCGCCGTGCTGCAGGCGGCGCGCGAGATGACCGAGCAGCTGCGCCTGAGCGATGCTTGCTTCGCCGTGCTCAACGCGGCGCTCGACGCCGAAGCGCTGATCGACCTGCTGATCGCCATCGGCGAATACAACGGCATGGTGCGCATCATGGCAGCGCTCGAGGTCGATCTCGAGCCCGAATTCCAGGCTTATCTGGAGCGCTTCCCCCTTCCTGTCCGTGCCGCGGCAGGCGATCACCGCTAATTTTTCTTTAAAGGTAACTATTATGGACCTGGGCCATGTGGGTATTCACGTGCGCGATTTCGACGCCATGCTCGGCTTCTACCAGCGCGTTTTTGGTTTTATCATCAGCGACATCAAGCGCGGCAGCGACCGTTCGATCGCGTTTCTGACCTCGCAGCCGGAGATTCATCACCAGTTCGTCCTCGCCAGCGGCAGGCAGGACGGCGACAGCTCGCGCGTCATCAACCAGATTGCGTTTCGCGTGGACGGCCTGGCCGAACTCAAACGCATCGGCGCGGCGCTGCGGACCGAGCCGGTGGATGAGGTCGCCATCATCACCCACGGCACCTCGTGGTCGATCTATTTTCGCGATCCGGAAGGCAACCGCATGGAGGCCTTCGTCGACACCCCGTGGTACATCGATCAGCCGTTTCGCGCGCCGATCGACCTCGAACAGACCGAAGCGGAACTGCGGGCGCAGACCGAAGCCCTGTGCCGGGCCCAGCCCGGGTTCTTGAACATCGGCGACTACCAGCACGCACTGGCGGCGCGCTTCACCCTGGCGTCAGCCGCATGAGCGGGCCCGCCGTGCAGGTCGATATCGCCATCATCGGGTACGGCCCGGTGGGGGCGACCCTGGCCAATCTGCTGGGCGTGGCCGGTCTGTCGGTGGCGATCATCGAGCGCCATCCCGATGCCTATGGCATGCCGCGCGCCACCCATATCGACGGCGAAGCGATGCGCGTGCTGCAAACGGCCGGGCTGGCCGAGGAAGTGGCGCAGACGCTGGGCCTGCATCCGCGCATGCAGTTCATCAATGCGCAAGGCGGCCTGCTGCTCGACTGGGTGCGCCCGACCGAGCCGGGGCCGAACGGCTGGCGCGACAACAATCGCTTCCACCAGCCCCAGCTCGAGCAGATCCTGCGGCGCGGCGTCGCCCGTTTTCCCCGGCATGTGGTGCTGTCCGGCTGCGAACTCGATGACATCGCGGAAGATGCAAACTGCGCCGTGGCGCGCTACACGCGCGCCGCCGATGGCAGCAGCGGCGAAGTGCACGCGCGTTACATCATTGGTTGCGACGGCGCCAATTCCCGCGTGCGGACCGTGATGGGCGCGGCGCTGCAGGTGCTGGCCGAGCCGGCCCAGTGGCTGGTGGTGGACGTCGCGCTGACCGCGCCGGTCGCTACACTGTCGCCCGGTACCGTGCAGATCTGCGACCCGGCACGGCCGATCACCAGCATCGAATGCGTCGGCGGCCGGCACCGCTGGGAAATCAGGCTGATGCCGGGCGACGATGTGGCGCATTTCGCCGAGCCGGCCATGGTGTGGCGCTTGCTGGCGCCGTGGCTCACGCCGCAACAGGCACGGATCGAGCGCGCGGTGGTCTACACCTTCCGCGCCGCGCTTGCCGACAAGTGGCGCCGCGGCCGCGTGCTGCTTGCAGGCGACGCCGCGCACCAGACGCCGCCCTTCCTTGGCCAGGGCCTGTGCGCAGGCATTCGCGATGCGGCCAACCTGGCATGGAAGCTCGACTGGATTGTCAAGGGACTGGCCCCGCAGTCGCTGCTGGAGAGCTACCAGCAGGAGCAGATGGCCCACGTGCGCGCGTTTATCGAGGAGGCGGTGCGTATTGGCGACATTCTCCAGGTGAGCGACCCCGAGTCGGCTGCGCGGCGCGACGAGGCGCTGGTCGCGCGTCCGCAAATGCTCAGTTCGATCCGCCCGAGCCTGGGTGCCGGCCTGCACGCACACTGGCCGGCCCCTGCCGGCAGCCTGGCGCAACAGCCCGTGTTGTCCGACGGCACACGCATGGACGACAAGGCGGGCATGCGCTTTGTGGTGCTGGCCGCGCCCGGCTTGCTGGACGGCGTCAGCCAGGCCACGCGCGACATCTGGCAGCGCGCCGGCGTGCTGGTGCTGGCAGGCGAGGGCAGCGCCTACCTGGCGCAGCTGGGCTGCCAGGGCCTGCTGATTCGTCCCGACCGTTACATCCTGGCGGCGCTCGACAGTGCCGCCCAGCTCGACGAGGCGAGCGCCTTGATACCCGTGTTGGCGCGGGGTGAGGCATGAGCGCCATGCTGCCGCACTGCTGCCGCTGTCGTTTCGTGATCTGCCCGGCCGGCGAAGAAGCCGCCTTGCTGCGCTTTCGACCATTGACTACTTCCACCACGGAGCTGCCGCGATGACTAAAATCTTTACTTCCGCCGAAGCGGCCGTGGCCGACATCCCCGATGGCGCCAGCGTGGCAATCGCCGGTTTCGGCGTCGGCCACAGCTACCCCAACAGCCTCGTCATCGCTTT
Source organism: Massilia sp. DWR3-1-1 (assembly GCF_049898325.1). Taxonomy (NCBI): domain Bacteria; kingdom Pseudomonadati; phylum Pseudomonadota; class Betaproteobacteria; order Burkholderiales; family Oxalobacteraceae; genus Massilia; species Massilia sp. DWR3-1-1. The sequence continues at coordinate 77,949 of NZ_JAFCXL010000004.1, forward strand.
GAAGGAGCAAGGCGCACGTCGGCTGTGCCTGGTTGCCAATTCGCTCGGTGCCGGCGAGTACCGGCCCGAGTTGCTGCTCGAGAACGGCCAGGTCAGCAAGGCGATCCTGTCGTTCTCGGCGCGTCCCGGCCTGCCGTCGCTGGTCGAGGAACGGGCAGCGGCGGGCGAACTGGCCCTCGAGATGGTGCCGCAAGGAATCCTGGTGGAACGCCTGCGCGCGGCCGGCGCCGGGCTGCCCGCTTTCTACAGTCCGGTGACCGTGGGCACCCCGCTGGCAAAGAACAAGGAAGTGCGCCAGTTCGACGGCAAGCAGTACGTGCTCGAACATGCGCTGGCGGTTGATTATGCGCTGATACGGGGCTTTCGCGCCGACACCCAGGGCAACGTCGAGTTCCGCGGCAGCAGCATGCATTTCCATCCCAGCTTCGCCAAGGGCGCGCGGGTGGCCATCGTCGAGGTCGAGGAAATCGTCGAAGCCGGCGCCATCGCGCCGGAACGGGTGGGCCTGCCCGGCATCTTCGTCGCCCGTGTCGTGCTCAGCACCAAAAAGGTGGCGGTGCCGAAGGGGGCCATGCGCCGCCGCGCCCCCGATACCCGGCGCGAATACTTCGGCAAGCCGGCGCTGTCGCGCATGGAACTGGCCGAGCGGGCCGCCGCGCTGTTGCCGGAGAACGCCTGCGTGAACCTGGGGTCGGGCTTGCCGACCCTGGTCGCCTCGCACGTGGCCGGACGCAACATCACGCTGCATGCGGAAAATGGCGCGCTCGGCTATGAACTGCTGAGCGAGTCCGGCACCCCCGACCCGGACCTGTTCGACGCCGCCGGCGGCTTCATCGAAATGCGCCCGGGTGGCGCCCTGTTCGACAGCGTGGTCTCGTTCGAGGTGGCGCGCTCGGGCAAGCTGGCCGCCGTGCTGCTGGGCGCCTACCAGGTGGCGCAGAACGGCGACCTGGCGAACTGGAGCGTGCCGGGCCAGGTCGGCGGCGGCATCGGCGGGGCGATGGACCTGATCGCCGGCGCCAGCCGGCTGATCATCGTCATGGAGCACAGCGACAGCAAGGGCCGCGCCAAGCTGGTGCGCGAATGCAGCTATCCGCTCACGGCGCCGCGCTGCGTCGACGTCATCGTCACCGACCTGGCGCTGCTGGTACGCCGCGGCGAGCAGTTCGTGATCGAGGAAGTCGCGCCGGGCTTCAGCGTCGACGAGGTGCGTGCCCTCACCGGCATGGACCTGCTGGCAGCCGAACAGGTGGGCAGCATGCGGCCCGGCGCCGGTTCCAGCGTTTGCTGAGGGCCGGGATACACAGATCGGACAGTTCGATGCGCGTGGCGGATCGCCAGATGACGGCGCGCTAAGATGAATTGTCCGGGTGTGCCTGTTGCCCCTTCGTCCCATTACTATTCGAGGAGTTCAAGATGACCGATCAATTTAAGTTTCGCGAGGGCATGTCCCGGCTGGTCGGCGCAGTGACCGTGATCACCACCGACGGCCCGGCTGGCGCCGGCGGTTTTACCGCTTCGGCGGTGTGCAGCGTCACCGACGACCCGCCGATGCTGGTCGTGTGCATGAACCGCAACAGCCGCCAGCACCAGGTATTCAGCGAAAATGGCGTTCTGTGCGTCAACGTGCTGACGGCCGAGCAGGAGCTCTTGTCGAAGGTGTTTGCCAGCGCCGCCACGGTGCCGGAGCGCTTTCAGCTGGGCCAGTGGAGCGTGCTCGACACTGGCGCCCCGGCGCTGCAACGGGCGCTGGTCAATTTCGATACCCGCATCGCCCAGACCATCGAGGCCGGCACCCACAGCATTTTTCTCTGCAACATAGTGACGGTGAGGATGGATGCGCAAGCCAATCTGGGCCTGGCTTACTTTGGTCGCCAGTACCATCCTGTGGGCGCGCAGGCCACCTGCGCGCAATGAGCTGATATGGACAGGTTCCTTTCGATCGAAGCGTTTGTCACGGTAGCGAAAAGCGGCAGTTTTGCCGAGGCTGCAAGGCAGATGCGGGTGTCGAAGTCGGTGATCACGACCCGGGTGCAGCAGCTCGAAGACTACGTCAGCACGCCGCTGTTTCATCGCAATACGCGCAACGTGCGCCTGTCCGAATTCGGCCTGGCCTTCTTCCACGATTGCAGCGAACTGGTGTGCAAGACCGATTGTCTGGTCGACCAGATGCGTGAACACCAGGGCCTGTTCGTCGGGCAGCTAAAAATCCATGCGCTGCCCGGCTTTGTGCTCGGACATCTCGCGGCCTACCTGTGCGAGTTCCAGGAGCAGTACCGTCACATCGTGCTCGATCTGTTCGTCAGCGATATGGTGGTCGATCCCATCAAGGCAGGGGTCGACTGTTCGCTGCAGATATTCCATACCCCATCGGAAGACATCATCGCCAGGAAGATATTCCCGGTACGGCGCGTGTTCTGCGCTTCGCCCGCATATCTCGAGCGCCATGGCGTCCCCGCCGATCCCCGCGATCTGCACGGGCACCGGATCGGCCTGTATTCCGGCTATCCGACGCGCGACCGCTGGCTGTTCCACCGCGAAGAGGAAAAAATCGTGCTGGACCTGAAGCCTGCGCTGCGCAGCAACAGCGTGCATTTGCTCAAGGAGTATGCGCTCGAGGGCGCCGGCATTGTTTGCATTCCGACCCTGGTCGCATCCGAGAGCATCCAGAGCGGCGCGTTGCACGTGATTATCCCCAACTGGCAGTTATCGTCGTTCTGGCTGTCGATCGTGTACCCGCGCAGCCACCGCGGCGGCGCCAAGCTGAGACTGTTCGCCCAGGCCCTGCAGGAGCGCTATGCCGGCGAGCCGCCATGGGACCGCGCGCTCACCGACAGTGGCATCTTGCCACGTACGCTGATCGATTCGCCATGAATGCCGGGCGCCGCTGGCGCACGCAGGCATCAACAACGACAGGGTAAGGAGGACGACGATGGAACATGACACGATACAGAATCGGGCCGGCGCTGGTGCGGCCGGCGAGCTAGCCGACGTCGACGAACACACGATCACCGCACTGGTAAACGGCCGGATTGCTGCCACGGCGGCGCCGCGCCTGGCGCAGATCGTCGCGGCGTTGACGCGCCACCTGCACGACTTTGCGCGCGAGGTGCGCCTCGACGAAGACGAGCTGATGGCGGCAATCGCTTTCATGACCGAGGTAGGACAGATGTCCGATGCCCGGCGCCAGGAATGCATCCTGTTGTCCGACGTACTGGGGCTGTCGATGCTGGTGACGGCGCAAAGCCGGCGCAAGCCGGCCGGGTGCACCGAGGCCACCGTATTCGGCCCGTTTCATGTGCCTGATTCGCCCGAGCATGCGCCCGGCGACGATATCGCCAATGGCGCCCCGGGCGCGCCATGCTTCGTGCGCGGGGTGGTCAGGACGCTCGACGGCACACCGGTCGCTGGCGCCAAAATCGAAGTGTGGCAGGCCGACGAGGCAGGTTGCTACGATGTCCAGTATGCCGGCCTGGAACAGGCGCGCGCCCGCGCCACCTTGCGCACCGACGCCCACGGCGCTTACCGCTTCCGCAGCATCGTCGCCAGCCCCTATCCGATTCCCCACGACGGACCGGTCGGCCGGCTGCTGGCAGCGTTGGGACGCCATCCGTGGCGGCCCGCCCATCTGCATTTCATGATCACGGCCGACGCATGCGAGCCCTTGATCACCCATGTGTTTCGCGCCGGCGCCCCCTACCTTGATGCGGACGCCGTGTTCGGCGTGCGCCAGTCGCTGATCGCCGAATGGCGCCTGCACCCGCCAGGGCCGGGTCCCGGTGGCGTGACGCTTGCGCAGCCGTTCTACACGCTCGACTTCGATTTTGTCCTCAATGCCAGCGCAGGCGTGAGCGAAAGCGCTTGAGATGATCAAGCATATCGTGATGTGGCAGTTGAAAGAGGAAGCGGCGGGCCGCACCCGCGCCGGCAACGCCAGGCTGGTCAAGGCATGGCTCGAGGCGTGCCGCGACGCCATTCCTGACATCCTGTGCTTCGACGCCGTGCTCACCCAGGAGGGCATGGCGGCAAGCTGTGACGTCATGCTGTATGCGGCTTTCCCATCGCGCGCCGCGCTCGAGGCGTATCTGGCGCATCCCCTGCACCAGCGCCTCAAGCAGCGTATGGCGCCGTTGTGCGATGCCAGGCACTGCTTCGACTACGAAGTGTGATGCACACTGTTCTGAAAATGCGAACAAAGTGGTCGGCAGGCAGGCACTACTGCGTTGCTGGCGCAATGGCTACACTCGTTTTCGTTCGACCGGTGAACCGGCGGTATTTTTTTGCAGCGATAGAGGAGAGCAAGGTGGGATATACAACAAAGTTCGGCTCGCTGGAGAGCTACGAAAAGGGCGGCGTCCAGGTCATCAACGACGACGTCAAGAATTACGCGTTCTCGAATTGCTTCGATATCGCGAGCCGGTCCAGGCCCTACGAGAAGGTGGTGTTCGGCATCAACCAGATCTACGTGCTCGAGGTGCTGCGCGCCGAAGGCGAGTCGCCGTGGTACACCTGTGCACACGACGAATTCGCCTTGTGCATGGACAAGGACGTCGACATCCACCTGGTCAAGCTTGAAGCGGCCCAGCAGGTCGCCGATGCGGAGCACAACGGCGCCGTTCTGTTGGACGGCCCGCCCCGGGGCGCGCGCATGGGCTGGATGCGCCTCAAGCGCGGCCACCAGGCCATGCTGCCGGCCCGTACCGCCTACCAGTTTCGGGCGCCCGAAGCGGGCGTCATCGTCCTGCAGACCTGCCAGGGCGAGCTGTCGGTCGAAAAATGGGCGGACATCTGCCAGGCAGCCTGAGACTCTCACCTTAAAGGATCATCCCAATGGACATCGCAACGACATTCCGCTCCGTGGCCACCGACCCGCATCCGGTGCATGGCTACAAGGGCTATCAGCTGGGCGACTTTGCGTTCGAACGCGACGAATATTTTGCCCATATCCGCTGGAGCACCGCCGACGGCAAGCCAGCTTCGCACACCATGGACGCCGGCGACTTCCTGCGCGCCCTGATGCGCGACGTCGGCTGGGGCTTCTTTTACGGATGGGTCAATTTCGACAACGTGTTCGGCACCACCAACCATTACAAGTCGGTGGACGTGTTTGCCGGCACGTACAACGCCAGCTATAAAAAATCGAATGTCGACTTGCTGCAGAACTTCCCGACCGAGGAAGTGCGCGTGACCTTCGTCGACATGCTGGAAGACTGGACCAATGCAGGCTTCGATCCCTATGCCGCGCCGCAGGAGACCGGAGCGCCCTACGGCCGCAAGAATGGCAGCAACCTCGACGCCGTGCGCCGCGTTCGCCAGCTCGCCGAGCGCTGCGTCGGACTGAAGGACGATCTGGCGATGCGCACCGATGCCGGCGGGTATCCGGTCAACCGGGCCTTTGCCGACATACCGCAGGATGCACCGGAACTGCATCCCGAGCCGGGCTTCGAAAACGAGGTCCACGCCTTCAATCTGTTCGCCTACCTGTCGCGTTCGGACGTGGTGTGGAATCCCTCATTCACCTCGGTGGTCAAGCACAGCTACATGTGCCCGACCACCGAAGAGCACAAACTGCCTATTGTGCATGGCAACGACCGGGTCGAGTGGTTCTTCCAGATGTCCGATGAAATCATCTGGGATTGCGGCGACAAGAACACGGCCGAGCCCCGGGCGCGCGTGGTGATGAAGCCCGGCGATATGGCAGCCATGCCGGCCGATGTACGCCATCAGGGCTTTTCGCCGAAGCGCTCCATGCTGCTGGTGTGGGAGAACGGATCGCCGCAAATCGTCTACGACATCATCGAAGGCCGTGCGCCGGTCAATCCGGTGTCCTTCTAGCGTGGTGCGTGCCTGACGCGCAGTCGGGCCGCGCGATCTGTGCCACTGCCGGCATCTTTATCGAGGCAATTTCGCCCTCGCCACACCAGGCAAGGCCTGTTCCCCGACGCGCGGCGTAGACCGCGTGTCATTGCCCGGCCGGGACGTCCCGGCCGCGGCGCCGCGCGCCCATGCTGGTGCGAACTATACGGAGTCTGCATGCAAACCCAACTTTTCATTAACGGCAAATTCGTCCCTGCCGAGGACGGCGCGACCCTGCCGGTGCTCAATCCGCACGACAATTCGGTGATTGCCAACGTGGCGATGGCCGGCCCGGCCGACATCGACAAGGCGGTGGCCGCGGCACGCAAGGCGTTTCCGAAGTGGGCGCGCATGGCGGCAATGGAGCGCGGCCGTCTGTTGCTCAAGCTGGCGGACGCGATCGAAGCGAATGCCGACGAGCTGGCCCGCCTGGAGTCGATGGACACTGGCCATCCGCTGCGCGACACCCGCCACCTCGACGTGCCGCGCACGGCGCTGACGTTCCGCTATTTCGGCGGCATGGCCGACAAGCTCGAGGGCAGTGTGATTCCGGTCGAGGCGGGGTTTCTCAACTATATGCTGCGCGAACCGATCGGCGTGGTCGGCCAGGTGGTGCCATGGAATTTCCCGCTGATGTTTACCAGCTGGAAGATGGCGCCGGCGCTGGCGGCTGGCAATTGCATCGTGATGAAGCCGGCCGAGCTGACGCCGCTGGCAACGCTGCGCATCGCCGAATTGATGGCCGAAGTCGGCTTTCCGCCGGGCGTCGTCAACATCGTGCCCGGCCTGGGTCATGTGGCCGGGCAGTACCTGGCCGAGCACGACGATGTCGACAAGATTGCCTTCACCGGCTCGACGGCGACCGGCCGCCGCATCGTCCATGCCTCTGCCGGCAACCTCAAGAAAGTGCAGCTGGAGCTCGGTGGCAAGGGCGCCAACATCGTGTTCGGCGATGCCAATATCGCCGCTGCTGTCAACGGCTCGGCCTTCGCCATCTTCCACAACCAGGGGCAGGCGTGCATCGCTGGCTCGCGCCTGGTCCTGCACAAATCGATCGCCGATGAATTCATCGAGCGCTTTGCGCGGCTGGCCGCCTCGATCAGGATTGGCGACCCGCTCGATCCATCGACCGAGATGGGACCGCTCACTTCAATCGAGCACCGCGATCGCGTGCTCTCGTATGTGGATGTCGCCTTGTCCGAAGGCGGCCGCGTGATCCTGGGAGGCAAGGTGCCGTCCGACCCGACACTGGCGCGGGGCTGCTACGTCGAGCCGACCATTGTCGAGGCCAAACCGACCGACCGCGTCAGCCAGGAGGAAGTATTCGGGCCCTTCGTGTCGGTGGCAACGTTCGAGACCGACGAGGAAGCGCTGGCCATCGCCAACGGTACCGAATATGGCCTGGGCGGCGGCTTGTGGACCAATGACCTGACCCGCGCGCATCTGCTTGCGCGCAACATGAAGGCGGGCATGGTGTGGGTCAACTGTTACAAGCGCGTCAATCCGGCGTCGCCCTTCGGCGGCGTCGGCAAGTCCGGGTATGGTCGCGAGATGGGTTTCGAAGTGATGCGTGAATACACCCAGGCCAAGTCGGTGTGGGTCAATGTCGACGCCGGACTGGCGCCATACTATCCGCGCTAAGCGACTGCGACTGCTGCCGCGGCTGCGGCCCGTTGAATGAAAGGAAACAGCATGACAGGTACCAGCAACTTTGTATTCGACAGTCGCCTGCCGCGGGTGGTGTTTCGCCCCGGCAGCCTGCGCCAGGTGGGGCAGGAGATTGAATTGCTTGGCGCGCGGCGCGCGCTGGTATTGTGCACACCCGAACAGCGCGCCAGCGCCGAAGCGGTGCGCGATGCCATCGGCGCGCGCTGCGCCGGCATTTTCGACCGCGCCGTCATGCACGTGCCGATTGAAACGGCGCGCAGCGCGCGCGCCCTTGCCAGTGAACTGGGCGCCGATTGCGCCATCGCCATCGGCGGCGGTTCCACGACCGGCCTGGGCAAGGCGATCGCGCTGGAATCGGCGCTGCCGATCCTGGCCATTCCCACCACCTACGCCGGCAGCGAAATGACGCCGATCTACGGGATTACTGAAGGCGGCATCAAGAAAACCGGGCGTGACGCGCGGGTGCTGCCCCGCACCGTCATCTACGATCCCGAGCTGACGCTGAGCCTGCCCGTGGGGCTGTCGGTCACCAGCGGCATCAATGCAATTGCCCATGCGGCCGAGGGCCTGTATGCGCAGGATGCCAACCCGATCATGTCGTTGCTGGCCGAAGAAGGCATCCGCGCGCTGGCCGACGGCCTCGTGCGCATCGTCGCCGACCCGGCCGACATCGCAGCCCGCAGCGACGCGCTGTACGGCGCCTGGCTGTGCGGCACGGTGCTCGGCAGCGTCGGCATGGCCCTGCACCATAAGCTGTGCCACACCGTCGGCGGCAGCTTCAATTTGCCGCATGCGGAAACCCACACGGCCATTCTGCCGCACGCGCTTGCTTATAACGCCGCGGCGGCGCCGCAGGCCATGCAGCGCATTGCGCGCGCGCTCGGCGCCGACGACGCCGCGCGCGGTATGGCAGCCCTGGCGCGCCGCCTGGGTGCGCCGCTCGCGCTGCGCGAGCTGGGTATGCGCGAAGAAGACCTGGATCGCTGCGCCGCCCTGGCCACCGAAAATGCGTACTGGAACCCGCGTCCGGTCGAACTGGCGGCGATTCGCGGCCTGTTGGACGATGCCTGGCATGGGCGCGTCCCCGGCGCTTGAAAGCGGCGAGGGCGGCTTGAGAGGACTGGTACTGCGGCCGATGCCTGCGCCGGCAGGTTTCTCAGCGCTGCTGGGCAGCGAAGATCCCGTTCAAGGCGCGCCACAGGGATTGTGCGCCGGCGCCACCGTCGAAAGCCCGGCTGCACAGCGCTTCGATGGTTTCGGCAGCGCCACGATCAAGCGCACCTTCCGCCAGCCGCATGAATTTCACGCGCGTGGCCGCCAGATCGAAAGGCCGGGCCGGATCGCCCCAGGCATCGACGACGGTCCGGCTGGCCACCATGCGCTCGCCAATAAATAGCTCTACGCTAGCGGGAAAGGCTTGCGGCGCAAGTTCCTGCAGCCGGGCGTCGGCAAGCACCTCGACCTTTTGCGCAAGGCAGGCCATGGCGGCGCTGTGCAATGGCTGCTGGCGCTCGATATCGAGCAAATGGCGCGGGTTCAGGCCGGCCAGGGCGATGTTGTAGGCGCAGCTGGTAATGCGCGACAGGCGGCTCGTTTCGATATCGTAGTGGCCGACCATGCGGGCGTGCGCCGGCGGCAAGCGCACCCGGATACGGCTGATGGCATCGTTGGCGATGCCCTGGTCGAGCAGATGCAGGAATGCGTCGATCACCGCCATATTGTGCTTTGCCATGCAATACGGTTTGATGCTGGTGCGCTCGACTGCGCAGCCATCGCACAGCACGTCCTCGATGCGACCCGGTAGTACGGCAAGGCCGTGCAGGGCGGGGAGGCGGTCGCCGTCGAGCAGTGTGTGGTCGCCGTTGAAGCCCTGGGCGGCGCTGAAGGCTGCCACGCAGCCAGCCCTCGCGGCCATGCCCAGCAGCAACCATCGGGCTGACGTGCCCGGTCCGGCGGCCACGCCGGCGCTGGCACTGCCGCCAGGGCGGCCGTTCGATGCGGTGAGCGCGATCGCCAGTGCGTTGGCGGTGCGCGCGGCGTCCAGGCCGAGCATCACCGCAACCACCGCTGCGGTCGTGACGGGCGCCAGCAGCAGCGTCGGCCAGACGCCCTGGTGCAGGATGTCGCGGCCTGCCAGTGCTTCGCCCAGGCCGGTCATCACAGCGTAGCCTACCCGCATGCCGGCGGCCAGGCGCCGGGCCGCCTCCGGCGTGCCGGTATGCGCGGCGAGCGCCAGGGCGGCAGGCAGGACCACTGCCCCGGGAGTGGTGCAGGACGGCATGTGGATGTCGTCCACCTCGGTCAGCCGGGTGCTCGCGGTGGCCAGTGCGATCGCATCGAGCAGGGAAGGACTGAACACCGGCGGTGCCCCGGCCCCGGCCATGCCGAGCCGGTGCAGTTGCATGCCCTCGCTCGAGGCGGTCCCGGCGATCCAGGCACCGACCGTGTCGAGCAGATGGAGATGCAAGGCTGATCCGGCCCCCTCGGTTGCGGCCGCTGCGTCGCCCGGCGCGGCGGCCGCGATTGCCCGGGCCAGCGTGTCGATTCGTGTCATGCGCTGACACTGGCCGTTCCGGCGCCGGGCCGCATGCTGCCCACCTGTTCGGCTGCCAGCAGGTCCATGTCGGTGAGGGCACGCACCTCGTCGACGCTGAAGCCCGGCGCGACTTCCTCGATCACGAACTGCTCGCCGCGGCGTACCAGCAGCGCCAGGTCGGTGACGATGACGTCGACGCAGCGCGGCGCCGTGAGCGGATAGCTGCATTCGCGCACCAGCTTGGCGCGGCCCTTGCTGTCGCTGTGCTCCATGACGATGATCAGCCGGCTGGCGCCGGCGATCAGGTCCATCGCCCCGCCGATGCCGCCGCCGACCTGGCCCGGCACGCTCCAGTTGGCCAGGTCGCCGTTCTGCGCCACCTGGTAGGCGCCCAGCAGCACGGCGGCCAGCTTGCCCGAGCGCGCCACCTCGAACGAGACCACGCTGTCGAACAGGGCGCCACCCGGGCGCATTTCGATGAAGCCGCCGGCGGCGTCGAACAGGTCCGGGTCGGGGGTGCCCGACTCGCTCAGCAGTTCATAGCCGAGCGCGCCATTTTCTGCATGCAGCGTGATGTTGCGTCCGGCCACGTGCGAGGCGACCAGGGTCGGCAAGCCGGACCCCAGGTTCACGCAGGCGTTCTCCGGCAACAGCGCGGCGGCCCGCTCGGCCAGTTCCATGCGCGACAGCGCCGGCTTGCCGAAGTATTTGCGCCGGGTATCGGGGGCGCGGCGGCGCATGGCCCCCTTCGGCACCGCCACCTTTTTGGTGCTGAGCACGACACGGGCGACGAAGATGCCGGGCAGGCCCACCCGTTCCGGCGCGATGGCGCCGGCTTCGACGATTTCCTCGACCTCGACGATGGCCACCCGCGCGCCCTTGGCGAAGCTGGGATGGAAATGCATGCTGCTGCCGCGGAACTCGACGTTGCCCTGGGTGTCGGCGCGAAAGCCCCGTATCAGCGCATAATCAACCGCCAGCGCATGTTCGAGCACGTACTGCCTGCCGCCGAACTGGCGCACTTCCTTGTTCTTTGCCAGCGGGGTGCCCACGGTCACCGGACTGTAGAACGCGGGCAGCCCGGCGCCGGCTGCGCGCAGGCGTTCCACCAGGATTCCTTGCGGCACCATCTCGAGGACCAGTTCGCCCGCCGCTGCCCGTTCCTCGACCAGCGACGGCAGGCCGGGACGCGCCGAGAACGACAGGATCGCCTTGCTGACCTGGCCGTTCTCGAGCAGCAACTCGGGCCGGTACTCGCCGGCACCGAGCGAATTGGCAACCAGGCACAGCCGACGTGCGCCTTGCTCCTTCAAAGCGATGACGAGGCTGTTGGGGTAGCTGTGGCCGACGCCGAAACCGGCGATCGCCACGCTGGCGCCATCGGGGATGTCGGCCACGGCCGCTTCGGCGGAAGTAAAGATTTTTGTCATCGCGGCAGCTCCGTGGTGGAAGTAGTCAATGGTCGAAAGCGCAGCAAGGCGGCTTCTTCGCCGGCCGGGCAGAACAGCGCCTGCACCGGCTGGCCGATCTGCAACTGTGCTGGTTCGCAGTCGACGATGTTGGTCAGCACCCGCGGGCCTTCCTCGAGCTCGACCAGGGCCAGCACATACTCGGCCACCTCGCGGTAGGCGCCTTCGCCGCGGCGCACGGCGGTGGCGCTGTAGATCGTGCCGCGCCCGCTGGCCTCGAACCAGTCGACGCAATCGTGCCCGCACTCGGGGCAGAACTGGCGCGGATACCAGATCACGAAACGACAGCGGCAGCAGCGCGGCAGCATCAGCTTGCCCTGCAGGGCGCCTTGCCAGAACGGCCGCGCCTCGGCGCCGACCAGCGGCGCCGGCGCCGGCAGCATGGGGCTCATGCGTCACCCCGGCCGAGAATCAGGGTGGCGCTGCACATGCGGGAGATGCCGCCGCCGGTGCCGTGCGCCAGGGCGAGTTCGCAATCCTTCACCTGGACGTCCGGGTGCGCTTCGCCGCGCAGCTGGCGCACCGCTTCAATCACCTTGACCATGCCGCCCTGGTAGCCCGGGTGGTTGTTGCACAGCCCACCGCCATCGGTATTGATCGGCAGCCGGCCGCCGACCCGCAAGGCGCCGTCCGCTGCAAATGGACCGCCATCGCCTTTTTTGCAAAAGCCCAAGTCCTCGAGGGTTATCAGCACGGTGATGGTGAAAGAGTCGTAAATGGATGCGTAGTCGATATCGGCAGGCGTCACCTTGGCTTCCTCGAACGCCGCCGGTCCCGACCACACCGCTGCCGTGTACGTCATGTCCACGCGCCCGCCCGCCGTGTGCTTGATCGCTTCGCCGTGGCCGAGCAGTTTGACGGCGCGGCGCCGGATGCCAGCTGCAATTTCTGGCGTCGTCACGATCACTGCGCCGCCGCCATCGCTCACCACGCAGCAGTCCATCCGGCGCAGGGGATCGGCAACCAACGGTGAGGCCAGCACCTCATCGATGGTCACCGCTTTGCGCAGAAGTGCATTCGGGTTGAACTGGGCATGGAAGGCGGCCGCGGCTTTCACTTCCGCCATCTGGCGCGCGGTGGTGCCGTACTCGTACATGTGGCGCTTTGCGGCCAGCGCATAGATCCCGATGTTGGTTTCGCCGTAAGGTGCTTCGAACGGATATTCGGGGGTATCGGGCGGCAGCTTGGCTGCGCGGACGATGCCGCGCACGCGCGCACCCTGCGTTACCAGGGCGATCCGGCACTTGCCGCTTGCCACCGCCAGCGCTGCATGGCCGATGTGGCACAGGTAGGATGAGCCACCGGTGAACGTCGAGTCGGTGTAGCGCAGGCGTTTGAGACCGATGTATTCGGCCAGCGAAATGGCGCCGAAGCCAAGCTGGCCGTTGCAAAAATAGCCGTCGATGTCGTCCAGCCCCAGTCCTGCATCGGCCAGCGCGCCGTGCGCCACTTGCGCATGAATCTGCGCTGCCGACAGGTCGGGTAAATCCCGCCCCGGGTGCTCGTATGCACCAATGATCACTGCTTTTCCGTTCATGCTCATATGCGACCCTGCGAGGTGTTTCGATCTCGGTAGCTTAGCGAGATTGATCCGCCAGCGCCGGCTGCGCCGCGCAAGTGTCCGCAGTGTGAATCGTCGTTGCAGGCAACGCCCGCCACTTGCGGCGGCCGGGCCGCAAGCGTCAGTCAGGGCAGCAGCGCGGCCAGCTCCTGCGCGCCCTGGCGCAGCACCGGCAGGAATTGCTTGCGCATCTGCTGCGGCGTCACCAGCGCTGCCTGTGCGCCCACATTGAGCGCCGCTACCACGCGGCCGGAGGCGCCACGTACCGGCACCGCGATCGAACGCAGGCCCAGCTCGAGCTCCTCGTTGTTAATGGCGTAGCCGTCGCGGCGTACCTGCTCCAGCCGCTCGCGCAGTGTGTCGGGATTGGTGATGGTGTTCGCAGTCATGGCGTCGAGCGACACCCGCGCCAGATACTGCTCACGTTCGGCAACGGGGAACTCGGCCAGCAGGACCCGTCCAAGCGAGGTGCAGTAGGCCGGCAGGCGGCTGCCGGCACTGAGCGACACCGACATGAAACGCGCGCTCGCCGACCTTGCCACGTACAGCACCGCATCTTCATCGAGCACCGCCAGCGAGCACGATTGATTGAGTGCGCGGCTGATCGCATCAAGGCATGGCTGGGCCGAGACGGTCAGCGGCGTCGACGCCAGATAGGCGTAGCCCAGTGTCAGGATTTTGGGCTGCAGGGTGAAATTGCTCAATTCGGCGCCGATATAGCCAAGTTTGCGCAGCGTGTGGAGGCATCGCCGCACTGCGGCGCGCGGAATGCCGGTTTGCTGGCTGATCTGGGCAATCGTCTGCGGCTTGCGCGAGTCGGAAAACGTCCGAATCACCGCCAGTCCGCGCGCCAGTGATGTCATGAAATCGGGATCGGTGAGGGCTTCGATGTCGTCGGCGATGGTTGGCGGCGCATCTGCTGCGGGTGGGGTCTTGGGGGGCATGGGCATGGTGCAATTCTAATCGAATCAGCTGCGGGAGACCGTCGTCGTGCGCCGTTTTACTTGACCGGCATGATAATTCGCGTTTATTCTTGGTGTTCGTTAAGCGGATGCTTGTGCGGTTATCGGACACCGATGTCGCCAAATTGAATATTCGAAGTTTCACCGCCATGCGGCCAACAAGGGAAAATAATGATCAACAAAACATGCGATACGCTCGAGGGCGCGGTCGCCGATATCGAGGACGGCGCCACCATCATGATCGGTGGCTTTGGCAACGCGGGCATGCCGGCAGCACTGATCGACGCCTTGCTAGCCCAGGGCGCGCGCGAACTCACCATCGTCAACAACAACGCAGGCAACGGCGAAACGGGCGTGGCCGCATTGATACGGGAGAAGCGGGTGCGCAAGATGGTTTGCTCGTTTCCGCGCCAGGCCGATTCGCACCATTTCGATCGCTTGTATCGCTCAGGTTCAATCGAACTGGAGCTGACGCCGCAGGGCAACCTCGCCGAGCGCATCCGCGCCGCCGGCGCCGGCATTGGTGGATTCTTTACGCCGACCGGCTATGGCACCCTGCTTGCCGAAGGCAAGGAAAGCCGCCTGATTGACGGCCGCCACTACGTGCTGGAGTCGCCCATCCATGCCGACTTTGCATTGATCAAGGCACTGCGCGGCGACCGCTGGGGCAACCTGGTGTACCGAAAAACCGCGCGCAACTTCGGCCCGATCATGGCGATGGCGGCCAGGGTCACCATTGCCCAGGTGACGGAAGTGGTGGAGCTGGGCGCGATCGATCCGGAAGCGGTCGTTACCCCAGGAATTTTCGTTCAACGTGTCGTGAGGGAGGCAGCATGAAGCGCTACAGCCGCGAGCAAATGGCCGAACGCGTCGCCAGGGACATCCCTGAGGGTGCTTACGTCAACCTGGGTATCGGCTTGCCGACCACGGTTGCCAATTTTCTGCCGCCGGAACGTGAAGTCTTCTTGCAAAGCGAGAATGGCCTGCTTGGAATGGGACCCGCGCCCGCGCCCGGCGAGGAAGACGAAGACTTGATCAACGCCGGCAAGCAAGCTGTCACCCTGCTCACGGGAGGCGCCTACTTCCACCATGCCGACTCGTTTGCGATGATGCGCGGCGGCCATCTTGACATCTGCGTGCTGGGCGCCTTTCAGGTGTCGGGCAAGGGTGACCTGGCCAATTGGCATACCGGCGCACCTGACGCGATTCCTGCGGTGGGCGGCGCGATGGACCTGGCCATTGGCGCCAAGCAGGTGTTCGTGATGATGGAGCACCAGACCAGGAGCGGCGAGCCGAAGCTTGTCGAAAACTGCAGCTATGCGCTGACCGGCATCGGCTGCGTGAGCCGCATCTACACCGACCTGGCCGTAATCGACGTGACCGAAGGCGGCCTGCGCGTGCGCGAGATCGTCCCGGGCATGACGTTCGAGGATCTGCAGAAAGTCACCAGCGCAGTGCTGCTGCCGCCAGTCGAAGGAGCACAAGCATGATTGAGGCATTCATTGTCGACGCCATCCGCACGCCGATCGGTCGCTATGGCGGGGTTCTGAGGGACGTGCGTGCCGACGATCTGGGCGCCGTGCCGATTCGCGAACTGATGCGCCGCAATCCCACCATCGACTGGCGCGCCGTGGACGAAGTGGTCTATGGCTGCGCCAACCAGGCCGGCGAGGACAACCGCAATGTGGCGCGCATGGCAGCGCTGCTGGCAGGCCTGCCGCAGGAAGTGCCGGCGACCACCGTCAATCGTCTGTGCGGCTCGGGCATGGATGCGGTGGGCGTCGCCGCGCGCGCGATCCGCAGCGGCGAAGCGCGCCTGGTGATCGCCGGCGGCGTCGAGTCGATGACGCGGGCACCGTTTGTGATGGGCAAGGCAGATTCAGCGTTTTCGCGCAATGCCAATATCTACGACACCACGATTGGCTGGCGCTTCCCGAATCCGGCGATGATGAAGCTGTACGGCACAGACGCCATGCCCGAGACTGCCGAGAATGTCGCCGACGACTATTTCATCAGCCGTGCTGACCAGGATGCGTTCGCCCTGGCCAGCCAGCTCAAGGCTGCGCGGGCGCAGCAGGACGGCATCTTCGAGCAGGAAATCGTGGCGGTGACGGTGGGCCAGAAGAAGGGCGACCCGCTGTCCGTGGCGCGCGACGAACATCCGCGCGTAACCACTCTGGAAGCGCTGGCCAAGCTCAAGCCGGTGGTGCGTCCGGACGGGACGGTCACCGCTGGCAATGCCTCCGGCGTCAACGACGGCGCCTGCGCCCTGCTGCTGGCCAATGCCGACGCGGTACAGCAATATGGCTTGACGCCGCGGGCGCGCGTTTTAGGGATGGCGACCGCTGGCGTTGCACCGCGTGTCATGGGGATCGGCCCGGTGGCGGCAGTGCAAAAGCTCCTGCGCCAGTTGGACATGCAGCTCGATCAGTTCGACCTGATCGAACTGAACGAAGCGTTTGCGTCACAGGCACTGGCAGTGCTGCGCACGCTGGGCCTGCGCGACGACGATCCCCGCGTCAACCCGAACGGCGGGGCGATCGCCCTCGGCCATCCGCTCGGTATGAGCGGTGCACGCCTGATCACAAGCGCTACCTGGCAACTGCAGCGCAGCGGTGGCCGTTACGCGCTCTGCACCATGTGCATCGGCGTCGGGCAGGGTATTGCGCTGGCGATCGAACGAGTGTGAGCAAGCTTGTGGCGCGACGCCCGCCAGGCTAGCGGCGCGCCCCTGACGCGCCAGATATCGTGATCGATTGCTGTTAGGGGCTGCGTTAGTGACGCGCAATGGCAAGTGGCGCTCATGGCGGTGTGTGGCTGGGCTGTACAGTGGATGAATTGATGTGCCGCCCTGGTCAGAAACCTGTCGGGATGTCGCACGAATTCGCGATCGAAGGCGTAAACGACACCGGCAATTTGTCGACCCCCATGCGCCCGAAGTAAAGCACTCCGGCCATGGCGAAGTCGTGTGGGCGCGCATCGCTTCTACGGCAGCCAACTGCCACATCAGGACATGATGATGGCGAAAGAATGAGGGGCGGCGTCACTGTGTCCGCTGTTCCTGATGGCCTGCGCGCGCTGCTATTGCTCCAGCGCCTTCAAATAAGCTGCGCGGGCCGCGATCGCGGTCGGCGTGAAGTCCGTGAATACGCCGTCCACACCGGCCTCGAAGAACAGCCGCAATTCCTTGGCTGGATCGCCATGGTAGGCGCCCGCAAGATATTGTTTCTCGTTCCGAAACGTGTAGACGTGGACAAACAGACCGCTTTGATGGGCGGCTTGCACCAGGCCCGTTGGTGTTGCCACCGTCGCGTTTGCGAGTGAGTCGACCGTTTGGCCGGCGCGTTCGACCGCGAGGGCGATCACGGCAGGCTTCCAGACGCCGATGCCATCGGCGTACAGTTTGATGGCGGCCAGTCCCGCTGGCGTCAACAGCGCGCCAAAGTTGCGACCATCGCCCGCCACGGTCCAGCTATACGGGCGCGCGTCGGAAAAATAACCAGACGCGGCGCCTTGATAAGTCACTGCCCCCGTGTTGTAGTTGACACCGCTACCGCCAATCAACTGCACGAGCTTCGTCTGCAGTCCGATCGAACGCATGTAAAGAAGGCTTGCGGGGTCAAAGCTTTGCACATGCACGGGCGCGCTTCTGGTATTGAGGCCGTTGTCCTTGATCAGCTTGACGATGGCGTCTTCGAACGGATGCTTGCCGCTGCCGCAACCGTTGGCAATGGCTTGCGCATTGTTCCAATACGGATTTTTTGCCTCCGGGTACAGCGAGATGGTCCGGCCCGTGACAGCGCTTTTTTGCCTGGCGATGTCAACAATTTCCTGCATCGTCAAAATGGGGTATTTGCCGTTCAACCCGGTGGGCCGGTCGTCGCGGGCATCGTAGGTGGTGCCGCCGATCCACTGCTTGAGCTCCGAGACGGTAAAATCGGCAATGGCCCAGTCGCCAGTGTGGTCGGCGCCATCGACAACCAGCGACTTGAGCACGGAGGTCGGATCGTTCGGATCGCCCAGGTCGCTCAAGTAGTGATCCGGGCCGCCATGGAGTGCCACGGCATACTTGACCGGTAGCGGTGTGCCCGGGACGGTGCGCCGGCGCGCGGCGACGTCGGCATTTGTGAGGGCCACCGTGGCGATATTGGTGTTGTCGCTCAGCCAAGGGTTGTGCCGGGCGACCAGCACGCAATCCTTCGACAGATGCAGGTCCATTTCCAGTGCATCGGCGCCGGCGTCGGCCGCGCCTTCATAGGAAGGGCGGGTTTGCTCCGGATACAGGCCGGGCAGGCCCCGATGGCCGATGACCAGCGGCGCCCTGCCATCGAGGGTCGGCAAGGGCGCGGCGGGCAGGCCGGCGCTTGCAGGCGCCGTCAACAAGGCCAGCAGCGCAGTGACGGCGAGCTGATGGTGGCCTGCGGCAAACATGGTCTTCGCGTTCATGGTGCTCCTGCTGCCGAAAAACTTTCGATGTCGCCTTGTATACTACGCTACGCTCAGTGAGGCCCGTTCAGCAGTTCCGTCAGCACCCGGCCCTCGGACGCGGCGGGCGGGCGCAGGCGCAGCAGGGTCGCCAGGGTGGGGGCGATGTCGACCACCTCGGCGTACTGGCCGTAACTGCCCGGCTTGATCCACGGGCGGCCCGTCAGTACCAGCGGCACGTTGGTGTCGTAGGCATACGGTGAGCCATGCGAGGTGCCGCTGCCCGATGTCGAAAAATACCAGTAAGGTTTGGTCACGACCACGAGGTCGCCCGACAATTGCCGGTGCCAGCCGCGGCGCATCAGCACGCCCATGCGGGTGTCGCCCGTGGCGCCGCTGTCGAACTGGCTGCGGGTGAAGACCTGGGCAATGCCTTCCTGGTTCGACAGCCAGCGCGCGGCAGTCGCCTCCACCTCGCTGCGCGCTAGTCCCGCCTTGTCGATGGCCGCGCCATCGAGGTGCAGGTTCGGCATCGATTGGGCAATCACCAGTCTGGCGATGCCGTAACGACGCGACAAGGCCCCGTTAAGTGCGTCCACCAGTTTGACGTGGTCGACGCGGCCCGCATCGAGGTGCGCCATGTTCGCAAATTCGGGCGTGTTGGGAAAGCCGTGATCGGCGGTCAGCACGACCAGCAGGCGATCGGCGCCCACCTTGCGATCGAGGTAGGACAGAAAGTCGGCCAGCATGCGGTCGAGCCGCTGCAAATGGTCGTGCGACATCTTGCTCTCGGGGCCATACGCATGATTGACGTAGTCGTGGGCCGACAGGCTCACGCCGAGCAGGTCGGGCACGCCGGCCGGATTGTTGCCCAGCTGTTCGCCATCGACGGCGGCACGGGCAAAGTCGAGCGTGAGGGCGTCGAGGAAGGGGCTGGCCTTGAGCCGGTTGTAATAATCGGCGTCGGGATTGCCGTTGTCGCTGTAGACGCTGAACGGGAACTGGTTCGGTGACGCCGTTGTGGCCGGGTAGAGCGCGTCCGCGGCGTCGGCCACATAGGCGCTGTCGGCCAGCAAGGGGCGCCAGGTTTTGCCGTAATACGCGTCCTGCGGTTTGCCGGCCTGGTAGCGCTGCACCCATTGCGGATGGGCTTGCATATAATAGGTGCTCGAGGCGAAGTTGCCGCTCTTGTCCATGAACATGTAGGCCGTGCCGGATTTTCCGCCCAACAGGATGGCGCCGCGGTCCTTGCCGGAAACGGCCACGACTTTGGCGCGGTTGCCCGTCGCGTAACGCAACTGGTCGCCCAGCGTGTCGACCCGCAAGCGCATGGGCGAGGTGCCGTCGGCCGGCTTGGTGTCTTCGCCGATATACGAATACTTGCTGTCCTCGGTGCAGTAGACGCTCTTCCCGGTCAGCGGATCGATCCAGTTGTTGCCAATGACGCCATGCTGATAGGGATAGGCGCCCGACAGGACCGCCGCATGCCCGACCGCAGTGACCGTCACCCCGTGGGCCTGGTGCGCATTGCTGTAGGAAGCACCCTGATCGAGCAGGCGACGAAAGCCGCCGGGGCCGAACTGCGCCCGATACCGCTGGAGCTGTTCGGCGGGCAGGCCGTCGACGACCAGCACCAGCACCAGCTTGGGTGCGGGCACCGCGGTCGGTGCGCCAGCGGCCGCGGCGTTCGCCGTGAGCACCGACACGAACGGGAACAGGAACAGGAGCGGCGCGCAGCGAAACCGTGGCGATAGTGCGAAGCAGGCAGACATGGCGTGGTCGTCGACAGTGGAAGATTTCCCCAGCATAGGCGCACGGTGTTACCGGACGATGACAGCAGCCCGCGGCTGCTCAGCGTGGCCGTTGCAGGCGCAGCAGCAGCCATGCCAGCGTGCTGGTGATGGCGCCAGTGCACGCCAACACGATCCAGAAACCGTGCTCATGCTGCGCCAGCGGAATACCGCCCACATTCATGCCCAGCAGTCCTGCGATCAGGTTGATCGGCAGCGCCATCACCGTCACGATGGTCAGCAGGAACAGGCTACGGCTATTGTCCTCGCTGACCTGGGCCGCGATTTCTTCCTGCAGCAGCTTGATGCGTTCCTGCAGCGAAGTCAGGTCGGTCAGGACCACGGTAAATTCTTCGGTGGCCTGACGCAAGTCCTGGCGGTCGTCGAGGTCGATCCAGGGGGGGCGGGCGCTGCAGGAGGCGGAACAGGGCCGCCGGTTCCGGCGCCAGCAGTCGTTGCAGCCGCACCAGCACGCGGCGCAGGGCGCCCAGGTCTTCGCGCTTGCGCGCCAGTTTGCCCGCCAGCAGGTGGTCCTCGATCGTATCGACCCGCGCCCCCGCATCGCGCACGATATTGACCAGGACGTCTGCCTGGTCGAGCAGCAGGTGGATCAGCAAGGCCACCGGCGAGCGCAGCAGTTCACCGCGCTCGACGGCCTGGCGCAGCCGCTCGATCGATTCGAGCGGCTTGCGGCGCGCGCTGATGACGCTGTGTGGCGTGACGTGGACCCAGAGCGTGGAAATGTCGGCGTTGTCGAATGAAAAATTGTGCAGCACATCGTTCACGACGGCCACCAGCGCATCGTCGGCCAGTTCGATCCGCGTCGAGCGCGAGCCCTGGTGCAGGGCCTCGTAAAAATTCTCGCCCAGGCCGGCATGCAGCCGCAACCACCGCTCACTGGCCGTATTTGACAAATTAAAATGCAGCCAGACAAATTGGCCTGGCACGGGCTGGCGCATGCGGGCGATGGCGGCGGACGCGTCAATCGGCCCACTGCTGCCGTCTTCGCCGATCAGAAATCCCCACACCAGTCCCGAGTCGTCGGAACCGTAGCTGAAGGCAGGTAAGGCCATGTTCGTCCCGTCAATGAGTCAAGCGTGATTGTAGTGCTATTTCGGTGTGCCACAAAAAACGTTCTAACAAGCGCGCATCGCACGACTATTACATGCCCAGTCGGCGCCTGGCCAGGCGGAGGCGCCGGGCGAGCAGCAGGACGGCGCCTCGACCTGGGCGATCAAACAAGTGTTCGTCACTGCGCGCCGCGAGCGCTACGCCGTGCCCAATGCGGATGCCGCCACGCGCACCGACACGCCGCTGATCGAGGTGCCGCAGTCGGTCCAGGTGGTGACCCGTGCGCTGATCGCCGAGCAGGATCGGCGCACTCTCGCCGACGCGCTCGTCAATGTTTCCGGCATCCGCAACGTGAGCGCGCCCACGCTCGAATTATTCCGTCCTCCTACCGGCCACGCCAACGGCACGGCCGTGATCGTCGCGCCCGGGGGCGGTTTCGTCGGGCTCGAATACGACGCCGGTGGCACCGCGCTGGCATGTCATGGCGCTGGCGCGGGCGAAGTGTGTCCTCGTCCATGCACCATCGACGCCGCCGCTTTTACAGGCAATCGGCGTCCAGATTGGCGTCGACGCGCCCCAGCAGGGACCGCAACTGCGCCTGTTCGTCCACGCTCAGACCGGTCACTGCGGCGCCAGCGAGGCGCTCGCTTTGCTGCTGCAACTGGGCGCGCACGGCCTGGCCGGCCGCCGTCAGCGACAGCTTGACGCTGCGCCCGTCGGCCAGATCGGCTTGCGCCTCGAGCAGTCCGATGTCGCGCAGTCCCTTCACCAGGCGCGCCAGTTGCGCCTTGTCGCGCCCCAGCCGGAGCGCCAGCGCTTTCTGGGTCGCCCCGGGATGGGCGCCGAAAAAATGCAGCACCCGGCCATCCATGTGGGTGATCTCGTGCGGACCGTCGCGCAGGAAGCGGTACTGCAGGGCGCGGTACTTGTGCATGATGGTGTGGACCAGTTCCAGGACATCACCAGGCTGCGGCGCAGGAAATTTGATTGACATTATCAACTATAATCATTAGTCTAGTGGATATTATCAACCATATCGAAGCGGAACGCCATGCGTCATCCTCCCTACCCAAGCCGCGTGCAGCGCATGCGCCACGAGACCACGCGGCGCGAGCTCGACGTGCTGCGGGTCGACCAGATCGGCGCCCATTTTCGCAGCGTGGTGCTGGGCGGTGCCGCGCTGGCCGGCTTCACCAGCGATTCTTTCGACGACCATGTAAAAGTGATCCTGCCACCCGTTGGCGGTGATGGCGCGGACGGGCCAGTCATGCGCGACTACACGCCGCGCCACTTCGACCGCGACAGGGGAGAACTGACCATCGAATTCTGCCTGCATGGCGATGGGCCCGCCGCCAGCTGGGCCGGGCAGGCGGCGCCCGGGCAGCACCTGACGGTGGGCGGTCCGCGCGGCTCGCTGATCATTCCGCTCGATTACAGCTGGCATCTACTGGTGGGCGACGAAACGGCCTTGCCGGCGATCAGCCGGCGGCTCGAGGAATTGCCTGCCGGCAGCTTGGCCACCGTCATCGTCTGCGTCGCCGATGCGCGCGACCAGCGCAGCTTCGCCAGTCGCGCCACCTGCAAGGTCGAGTGGGTCAGCAATGCGCAGCAGTTGCTGGAACGGGTGCGCGCGCTCAGCCTGCCCGGCGGCGACAACTACGCCTGGTGCGCCGGCGAAGCGCGCACCATGGCGGCGCTGCGGGCCGTGCTGGTCGACGACAAGGGCATGGATCGCCACGCCGTTCGTGCAGCGGCCTACTGGAAGCAGGGTGCGATTGCCCATCACGAAAATCTGCAGGATTAAGATCTGAAGTATTAAAATCTGCAGCACTAGCGTTCCAGGACGATCTCTGTGCGAAGACACACAGAGGCCGGCTTGCGCGTGCCTGAAGATGGTGTACACGGAAGAACCGCCTTCCACCGCCGCCGCCGTCAAAGCGCAGCGCATTGGACATCATCGAGGAACGCCATGCACCAGCCACCCGCCAAACACCTGTCCGCCGTAGCCGCTGGCGCCGCCGTCGCGCTCGACGAGGCCTTGAAAGAGCGCTTTCCCGCCAGCGACCCCGTGGCCATTGAAATCGAATCGCCGCCCAAGGCGCCCAAGGGGCAATGAGGGCGGCACCGGCACCGGCGCCGCCGCGCGCCTGGCACGCATGCGCTGCCGACGCGGTCGTCGCCGTGCTGGGCAGCCACGCCGGCACGGGGCTGACAGCCGACGCGGTGGCCGCGCATGCCGCCCGATACGGGCCGAACCGCCTGCCGCAGGCCGCCCGGCCCTCGCTGGCCTTGCAGTTTCTGCGCCAGTTCAAAAGCCCCCTGATCTATATCCTGTTTCTTGCCGCCGCCCTGGCCGCGCTGCTGGGCCATTGGGGCGACGCCGCCGTCATTCTGTGCGTGGTGCTCGCCAATGCGATCATCGGCGCCTTCCAGGAAGGACGGGCCGAGCGCTCGATGGCCGCGCTGGGGGCGCTCGCCGCCCTGCACGTGCAGGTGCTGCGTGCGGGCCGCGAGCAAACCGTCGCCGCGCGCGAACTCGTCCCTGGCGACATCCTGGTGCTGGCGGCCGGCGACGCCGTGGGCGCCGACGCGCGCCTGATCGAGGCGCAGGGACTGGCCGTGGCCGAGGCCACGCTGACGGGGGAATCGGTGCCGGTGAGCAAGGATGCCGCGCCCGTGGCCAAGGATGCCGCGCTGGCGGACCGGCGCAGCATGGTGTTTTCGGGGACCTATGTCGCGGCCGGGCGGGCGCGCGCCGTCGTCACCGCCATCGGCAGCCAGACCGAGGTCGGCGCGATCGCCCGCCTGACCGTGGGCGCGCGCGAGCCGACCACCCCGCTCGAAGCGCGCATCGGCCAGTTCGGGCGTTACCTTGCCTGGGCCGCCGCCGTCCTGTTCTGCGCCGTCATGGCGCTGGGCCTGGCGCGCGGCTTGCCGCTCGCCGACGTGCTGCTGGTGGCCATCAGCCAGGTGGTCTCGCTGGTGCCCGAAGGCCTGCCGGTGGCGATGACGATTGCGCTGGCGGTGGGCATGGGACGCATGGCGCGCAGCAGGGCGATCATCCGGCGCCTGGCGGCAGTGGAAACGCTGGGCGCGATCACCGTCATTTGCACCGACAAGACCGGCACGCTCACGCGCAATGAAATGACGGTGAGCCAGCTGTGGTTGCCCGGTGGCCGCGCGTTCGCCGTCTCCGGCATCGGCTATGCGCCGCACGGCGCGGTGACCGGCACGGCGCTGGCCGCATCGCACGCGGAGGTGACGGCGCTGCTGCAGGCGGCGGTGCTGTGCAATGACGCCGGCCTGGTGGCGCCGGTCGGGCCGGCCGCCCCCCGGCGCCCCGCCGGCCACTGGAGCGTGACGGGCGACCCGACCGAGGCCGCGCTGCTGGTGGCCGCCGCCAAGGCCGGCATCGATACGGGCGCGCTGCGGCTGGCCAACCCGCGCACGGCCGAACTGGCGTTCGACGCCGGCACGAAGATGATGGCGACGCGCCACCGCGGCGCGGACGGCGCCGGCGCCGTGTATGTGAAGGGCGCGCCGGAGGCGGTGCTGGCGCTGTGCGCGCACGCCAGCCCGCAGGCGCTGCGGGCGGCGGCGGCGGCGGCCGATGGCATGGCCGGCGCGGCGCTGCGGGTGCTGGCGGTGGCGCGCCTGGCCGACACGCCCTTGTCGTCGGCGGGCGGCTTTGGCGGCCTGGGAACGGCGGCCACCCTGCTCGGCCTGGTCGGCCAGATGGACCCGCCCCGGCCGGAGGTCAAGGCAGCGGTGGCGGCGTGCCGCGCCGCCGGCATCCGGCCAATCATGGTGACGGGCGACCACAAGCTGACCGCGCTGGCCATTGCCCACACCCTGGGCATCGCGGGAGACGGCGAGCGCGGCGTCGACGGCGTCCAGCTGGCGTCCATGAGCGACACGCAGCTGGCGCAGGAACTGGGCCACATTGCCGTGTTCGCCCGCGTGCAGCCGGCGCAGAAGCTGCGCATCGTCGAAGCGCTGCAACAGCGCGGCGAGGTCGTCGCGATGACCGGTGACGGCGTCAACGACGCGCCGGCGCTGGCCCGGGCCGACGTCGGCGTAGCAATGGGCATCACCGGTACCGACGTCGCCAAGCGCGCCGCCCGCGTCGTCATCACGGATGACAATTTCGCCACCATCGTCGGCGCCATCGCGCAGGGGCGGGTGGTGTACGCCAACCTGAAGAAGGTCATCCTGTTCCTGTTCGTCACCTCGATCGACGAAGTGTGCCTGCTGCTGCTGGCCTTGCTGGCGGGCCTGCCGATGCCGCTGGCGGCCGTGCAGATCCTGTGGGTCAATATCGTCACCGAGAGCACGCTGACGGTCAACCTGGTGATGGAGCCGGCCGACGGCGACGAGATGCGCCACCCGCCCGTGCCGCGCGACGACCCGCTGGTCGACCGGGCCATGCTGTGGCGCATCGCCGTGATGATGCCGACGGCCGTCACCGTCACCTTTGGCTGGTTCCTGTGGCGCCACGCCAGCGGCATACCCGCCGAGCTGGTACGCACCGAGACCTTCACCGTCCTCGTGCTGTGCCAGTGGTTCAACGTCATCAACTGCGAGTCGGCGACGCGCTCGGCGCTGCGCCTGGGCATCCTGCGCAATCCCTGGCTGGCCGCCGGCCTCGTCCTGAGCCTGGCCCTGCACGCCGCCGTCCTGTACTGGCCCGTGCTGGGCCGCCTGTTTCACACGGTGCCGATTGCCGCTGCCGATCTGCTGACCCTGCTGGCGCTGGCCAGCTGCGTACTCTGGGCCGAAGAGCTGCGCAAGTGGCGGGCGCGCCGGCGTGCCTGGTGATCGCCTGGCTTGACGGCCTCCCGCAAAAACGTGCCTAAGCGCGGCGCCACACACAGAACAGGCGGGCGCGGGCGCAACATCGCGTCTTTGATTGCCCCATTCACTTTTTGCGAGACATCTTCATGACGACCTTACGCGGTATCGATTCGGAAATTGGGCGCCTGCGGCGCGTGCTGGTGTGCCGGCCCGGTCTGGCGCAACGGCGCCTGACGCCGGCCAATTGCGCCGAACTGCTGTTCGACGACGTGCTGTGGGTGTCGCAGGCGCGCAACGACCATGACGCCTTCACCACCGCCATGACGGAACGCGACGTCGGCGTGCTCGAGCTGCACGATCTGCTGGCCGACACCATGGCCGATCCGCTGGCGCGCAGCTGGCTGCTCGATCGCAAGCTCGGCCCCGGCCTGGTCGATGCCGAGACCGCCGCACTGCTGCGCCCCTGGCTCGAGGCGCTCGCGCCGGCGCAACTGGCCGAACACCTGATCGGCGGCGTGGCCCGCAGCGAGCTGCCGTTCGACATTCCCGGCTTGCTGGCGCGCTGCGCGCGGCCGTCAGACTTCCTGCTGCCACCCTTGCCCAACACCCTGTTCGCGCGCGACAGCAGTTGCTGGATCGGCGACGGCGTGGTGCTCTGTTCGATGTTCTGGCCGGCGCGCCGCGCCGAAACCCTGCTCACCACGGCGGTCTACCGCTTTCACCCCCTGTTTGCGGGCAGCGTGCGCGAATGGTGGGGCGACCCCGATGCCGGCCACGGCCTGGCTTCGCTCGAAGGCGGCGACCTGATGGTGCTCGGCAATGGTGTGGTGCTGGTCGGCATGGGCGAGCGCAGCTCGCCGCAGGCCGTGAGCCAACTGGCGCGCACCCTGTTCGCCCAGGGCGGCGCCACCCGCGTGCTGGCCGTGCAGTTGCCCAAGTCGCGCGGCGCCATGCACATGGACACGGTGTTCACGTTCTGCGACGTCGACCTGGTGACGGTGTTTTCCGAGGTGGTCGACCAGGTGCAGGTGTTTTCGCTGCGGCCGGGTGAGCGCGAAGGCACGCTCGACGTGCGCGCCGAACGGGGCCCGCTGGTGGCCGTGGTGGCCGAGGCACTCGGTCAGAAAGCGCTGCGCGTGGTCGAAACGGGCGGCGACGCCTGGGAGTCGCAGCGCGAGCAGTGGGATGACGGCAACAACCTGCTGGCGCTGGCGCCGGGCGTGGTGATGGCCTACGACCGCAATGTCTATACCAACACGCAGTTGCGCAAGGCCGGCGTGGAAGTGATCACTCTGCCCAGCAGCGAACTGGGGCGCGGCCGCGGCGGCAGTCACTGCATGTCCTGCCCGATTGAACGCGCCCCCCTTTGACCCTGTATCGACCCTGCAAGGAACAAACCCATGAGCTATAACCTGCACAACCCAAGCCTGCTCACGCTGATGGATTACAGCGCGCGCGACATCAGTTTCCTGCTCGACCTGGCCAGCGAACTCAAACGCGCCAAATACGCCGGCACCGAGCAGCCCCGCCTGCAAGGAAAGAACATCGCGCTGATCTTCGAGAAGGCTTCCACGCGCACCCGCTGCGCCTTCGAAGTGGCCATGCATGACCAGGGCGGCCACGTCACGTACATCGATTCGGCCAGCTCGCACATCGGCCGCACCGAGTCGCTCAAGGACACCGCGCGCGTGCTGGGGCGGCTGTTCGACGGCATCGAATACCGCGGCTATCACCAGAGCGTGGTCGAGGAGCTGGCCAGCTTTTCCCATATCCCCGTCTGGAACGGCCTGACCGACGAGTCGCACCCGACCCAGATCCTGGCCGACCTCCTGACCATGCGCGAGTTCGGCGAGCGGCCCCTGCACGAACTGGCCTTCTGCTACCTGGGCGACGCCCGCTTCAACATGGGCTGCTCCTTGCTGATCGGCGGCGTCAAGATGGGCATGGACGTGCGCATCGGCGCGCCGGCCGCGCTGCAGCCGCCGGCCGAACTGCTGGTGCAACTGCGCGCGCTGGCGCTGACGACGGGCGCGCGCATCACGCTCGAGACCGACCCCGTCAAGGCGGTCGCCGGCGCCGACTTCCTCTACACCGACGTCTGGGTGTCGATGGGGGAAGCCGAGGATGTGTGGAAGCAGCGCATCGAGCAGTTGCTGCCCTACCAGGTCACCACCGCGCTGATGCAGGCCACCGGCAAGCCGCGCGCGCGCTTCATGCACTGCCTGCCGGCCTACCACAACCTCGACACCGAGATCGGCCGCCAGATCCACGAGCGTTTCGGCCTGACCGAGGTCGAGGTGACCGACGCCGTGTTCGAGTCCGATGCGTCGGTCGTGTTCAGCCAGGCGGAGAACCGCATGCACACGATCAAGGCGGTGCTGGTGGCGACGCTCACATGAAGCTGCTCGTCGCGCTGGGCGGCAATGCGCTGCTGCGCCGCGGGCAGGCGCTGAGCATGGCCAACCAGCTGGCCAACATCGGCGTGGCGGCGGGCCAGCTGGCACAGGTGGCGATGCAGCACCAGCTGGTCGTCACCCACGGCAACGGCCCGCAGGTGGGCCTGCTGGCCTTGCAGGAGATGGCCTACGACGCCACGGCCGTGTACCCGCTCGACGTGCTGGGGGCGCAGACCGATGGCATGATCGGCTATCTGCTCGAGCAGGCGCTGGGCAACCTGCTGCCCGCCTCGCGCCGGATCGCCACCTTGCTCACCCGGGTCGAGGTCGACCCGGACGACCCGGCCTTTGCCCATCCGGGCAAGCCGGTGGGGCCCGTGTACGACGCCGAACAGGCGCGCCGCATCGGCGCGCAATACCAGTGGACCATGGGGCCGGACGGCGCCGGCATGCGTCGCCTGGTGGCCTCGCCGCGGCCCCTGCGCGTGCTGGGGCTCGACGCCATCGCCTGCCTGCTCGCGCACGGTACGCTGGTGATCGCCGCCGGCGGCGGCGGCATCCCGGTGGCGCGCGCCACAGCCACCGGCGCGCTCGAGGGCGTCGATGCCGTGATCGACAAGGATTTTTGCAGCGCGCTGCTGGCGCGCGAGCTGGCGGTCGACTGCTTTGTCGTCGCCACCGACGTCGCCTCGGTGTTTCTCGACTGGGGCAGCGCGCAGCAGCGGCCCCTGCGCAAGACCACGCCGCGCGAACTGGCCCGGTACCGTTTTCCCGACGGCTCGATGGGACCGAAAGTGCAGGCGGCGTGCGACTTCGTCGAACGCAGCGGCCGGCGCGCTGTAATCGGCGCGATCGACCAGATCGAGGCCATGCTCGCCGGCGAGGCCGGCACCGAGATCGTTCCCGACGATCAGTAAAAGCTGTAGCGGGCCATCAGGCCCAGCCGCGACAGCGTGCCGGCCTGGCCGTCGAAGCGCTCGCGTTTGCCATAGACCCACTCGCCGCCAAGGTCGATATTCTTGATGGGCGAGTAGATCAGGTTGAAAAACGTCTCGCGCAGCGTGCGGTTGTTGATTGTCTGCGCGCTGTTGCCGTTGTTGTAGCCGAACGAGGCGTTGGCGCGCAGCTTGTCGTTGAAGAAGTGCGCATAGCCGAGCACCAGGCCCGTGTTGCGGTCGAAGCTGATGGCGCCCGTGTCGATGGCGATGGCGTAGCCGTTTGAGCCGTAGAGCTGGTCGATATCGCCATCGACGCGGGTCAGCTGGGCCGTGAACAGGTGTTGCGGGGACGGCTGGTAGTTGCCGCCGATGGCGATGCCGTAGCCGCGCCGGGTTTGCGTCGTCGAGCGCTTCTCGTGCGTCAGCAGGCGCAGGTTGATGGCGCCGCGGGCGAAACTGCGGTCGAAGCGCGCCACCAGTTGCGGCAGCCGTTCGTTGGCGCTGGGGCCGCCGAACTGGTCGGCCGGATCTTCCGCCGCCAGCGTCACGCGCACGCCCGTTTGCGCGTCGCCAAAGCCGTAACGGGCCAGCGTGCGGCGCGAAAACGGCGCCCCCACGGAGCCGGTGAAGTCGATCGTCTCCGGCAGATTGTCCACATCCATGAAGGTCGACCAGGTTTGCCCGATCAGCCAGCCGCCGTATTCGCCATAGGCGTGGCGCAGGCGGATCCGCTTGCGGTTGTCGGCGCTGTACGAGTAAAAGTCGGCTTCGACGGTGGTCTTGAAGGGACCGGCCGCCGTCGGCGTCGAGCTGGCAAAGCCGATGCGCGAGGTCTCGGACGTGAACTGGGTGCGCCCGCGCAGGCCGCCCGCCTGCGCGAGCGGCTGAAACATCAGGTCGGTGAACACGTCGGGGCCGCTCGACTGGCGAAAGTCGTGCACGGCGTCCGCTTCGGCGTAGCCATACAGGTGGATCGAGGTGCGCGTTCCCGGCACCACCATGCCGCCCGGTATGGCGCTCTCGGGCACGGCGTCGGCCCCGCTGTACCTGGGCTTGATGCGCGGGTCGGGCGCGCCGACGTCCCGGCTCGTCGATGAGGCCGCGGCCTGGGCGGTGGGCAGCGCCGGTAGTGCCAGTATTGCCGGCAGCGCCGCGGCGACCGTGCGCCCGGCCTTGAGCGCCGCCAGTTCGGTGTGCATCTGCTGCACATCGGCGCGCAGCTGGCGCAGTTCGGTGCGCAGTTCCGCGTCGCTCTGGGCGTGGGCGGGCTTGCCGATCAAGCCCAGCGCGAGCGCCAGGACGGTCAGGATGGGGAAAGCTTGCATGCGATGGACCTGTTTGGATGGGGGGAGATAGGTGGGCAGGGCGGCGCGCTTCATGCTGAAATCACCTGCGCCAGGCGACCCGTGAACAGCATCCAGACGGCGGCGACGCCGAGCGCGCTGACGACGATGGCGACGCCCAGTTCGGTGCGGGTGAAGACGGCTGCGCCGGGCGCATGCTCGCGGCGCGCCAGGATGAAGACGAAATTGCCGAGCGCAAAGAAAATGGCGCCCGCAATCATGAACTGGAGGCCGGCCGCATACACCAGCCACAAGCCGTACACGGTGCCGAGCACGCTGTACGCGAGCGCTTCGGCCTTGCCGATCTGGGCATCGGCCCGATAGCGGCCCGTGGCCACCAGCTTCCACAGGAAGCCGGTCGAACCGATATACGCCGGCAGGATCAGCACGCCGGTGATGGAGAGCATGGTGTTCCAGGCGTTGTCCGAGAAGTAGACCATGATCATCACCGCCTGCATCACGGCGGTGGACACCCACAGCGAGAACGACGCCGCGCCGCGCTTGCTGGTGCGGGCGAAGGCCTGGGGAAAGGTGCCGTCCCTGGCGGCGGCCCACGGCAGCTGGGCCAGCAACAGGGTCCAGACCAGCCACGAGGCCAGCACCGAGATCATGACGCCGCCGTTGACGAGGTACTCGCCCCATTTGCCCACCAGCGTGCCGAGGATGGGGGCCATCGACGGTGGCGCGATGCCCGCCAG
Source organism: Massilia sp. DWR3-1-1 (assembly GCF_049898325.1). Lineage (NCBI taxonomy): Bacteria > Pseudomonadati > Pseudomonadota > Betaproteobacteria > Burkholderiales > Oxalobacteraceae > Massilia > Massilia sp. DWR3-1-1. The sequence goes on from NZ_JAFCXL010000004.1 coordinate 109,456, forward strand.
CTGCGCCTGCGACATGACGCCGAACGGCAGCACCGAGATGAGTACGTAGAGCAGCACGGTGACGAGAAAGCCCAGCAGCGTCGCGCGGCTGACCGTGCGGGCGTCGGCGTTATCCGACATCACCACCGCGCCCTCGATGCCGATGAACACCCACAGCGTGACGAGCATGGTGCTCTTGACCTGGGTCAGCACGCTGCCCAGCACCGGACCCGCGACGAGGTTGTCGCCCAGCCGGCCCCAGAAGTCAGCGCCGAACAGGCCCGCCTGCGCCGACACGCCCACCACGCCGATGAAGACGACGATGGGCACGAACTTGGCGACCGTGCCGATCACGTTCAGGGTGGCGGTGTTTTTCACCCCGCGCAAGACCAGCCCATTCATCACCCAGCACAGGAGCGAGCCCAGCACGATCGCCGGCAGGGTGTTGCCGCCTTTGAAATACGGCGGAAAGAAGTAGTTCAGGGTGGCCATCAACAGCACCGCGAAACCGACATTGCCGAAGGCGGAAGAGAGCCAGTAGCCCCAGGCGATCTGAAAGCCGGCATACTTGCCGAAGCCCTGGCGCGCGTACATGTAAATGCCCGATTTCAGCTCTGGCCGGGCTTCGGCGAGCGCCTGGAAACTGCGCGCCAGCATGAAGATGCCGATGCCGGAGATGAGCCAGCCCACCAGGATGGCGCCCAGCTGTGCATGCTGCGCCATATTTTGCGGCAGGTTGAACGCGCCGCCGCCCACCATGGCGCTGACCACCAGCAGGGTCATCGGCAACAGGCCCAGTGCCTGGCTGGACTGGCCGGGCGCGGCGGGCGAGGGTGCTGGCGCCGCGGTGGCGGCAATGCTGGCGTCGGGCATGGTGGATCCTTGGTGGTTGCGGCTACGCGCTCGGTGATTGATTCGAGGCAGGCCGAGCATGCGCCACGGCCCGTCCATGGTCTGTGTGCCTGCGCGCTTTCGGCCCCGAACTTAGCCCCTGCGCAGGCGCAGCGCGTTGGCGATGACGGACACGGAACTGAGGCTCATGGCCAGCGCCGCCAGCATCGGCGAGAGCAGCTGGCCGGTGACCGGGTAGAGCACGCCCGCTGCCAGCGGGATGCCGAGCGCATTGTAGGCAAACGCGAAAGCGAGGTTCTGGCGCATATTGCGCACCGTGGCGAGGGCGATCAGGCGTGCGCGCACGATGCCGCGCAAGTCGCCATTGACCAGCGTGATGTGGGCGCTGGCAATGGCGATGTCGGTGCCGGTGCCCATGGCAATGCCGACATCGGCCCTGGCCAGGGCGGGGGCGTCATTGATGCCGTCGCCCGCCATCGCCACCACCTTGCCCTGGCCTTGCAGCGCTTCGACCAAGGCCAGCTTGTCGGCGGGCGTGCATTGGCCGTGGAACTCGTCGATGCCGAGATTGCGGGCGACCGACTGCGCGGTGGTGGTGCCGTCGCCGGTGGCCATGATGACGCGCAGGCCGCCGGCGCGCAAGCCTTCGAGCGCGGCGCGGGTGTCCGGTTTGACCGGATCGGACAAGGCCAGCAAGCCGGCCAGTGCGCCGTCGGCGGCGAGGAACATGACGCTCGCGCCCTGCAGCCGCAAGGCCTCGGCGGCGCCGGCCATGCTGGCCCAGCGCACCCCGTCATGGTCCATCAGGGCCGTGCCGCCCAGCGTGATGCGGCGGCCGCCGACCACGCCACGCACGCCGATGCCGCTGGCCGAGGCAAAGGCGGCGGGCGCGGTCAGGGTCAGCCGGCGCCGCTGCGCCTCGCCGACGAGGGCGCGCGCGAACGGGTGCTCGCTGCCCTGGTCGATGCTCGCGGCGAGCTGCAACACCGCTTCGCCGGTGAAGCCGGGCGCCGCCGCCACGCTGTGAAAGACGGGTTTGCCCTGGGTGAGGGTGCCGGTCTTGTCGATGATGAGCGTGTCGACCCGGGCGAGCGCTTCGATGGCGGCGGCGTCGCCAAACAGCACGCCCAGACTCGCCGCGCGGCCGGTCGCCGTCATGATCGACATCGGCGTGGCCAGGCCCAGGGCGCAGGGACAGGCGATGATCAGCACGGCGACCCCGTTTAACAGGCCGTACAGCCAGCCCGGCTCGGGCCCGACCAGCCCCCATGCGACGAAGGTGGCCAGGGCGATGCCCGCCACCGCCACCACAAACCAGCCGGCCACCCGGTCCGCCAGGCGCTGCATCGGGGCGCGCGAGCGCTGGGCCTGGCCGACCAGTTGGACGATCTGCGCCAGCACGGTGTCGCTGCCGATCCTGGCGGCCCGCATCAGCAGACTGCCGCCGACATTGATGGTGGCGCCGATCAGGCGATCGCCCGCGCGCTTGGTGGCCGGCAGCGCTTCGCCCGTCAGCATCGCTTCGTCGACGCTGCTCTCTCCCGCCACCACCACGCCGTCGACGGGAATTTTTTCGCCCGGTCGCACGCGCAGGCTGTCGCCCACGGCCACGCTGGCAAGCGCGATCTCTTCTTCGGCGCCATCGGGGCCGACTCGGCGCGCGGTTTTCGGCGCCAGGCCGATCAGGGCGCGGATCGCGCTCGAGGTGTGGGCGCGCGCGCGCAATTCCAGCACTTGCCCCAGCAGCGTCAGCGACACGATCACCGCCGCCGACTCGAAGTAGACGGCGACCTCGCCGTGGCTGCGCAAGGCCGCCGGAAACCAGTGCGGCGCGACGGTCGCCACCACGCTGTAGCCGAAGGCGGCGAGCACGCCGGTGCCGGTCAGGGTCCACATGTTTGGCCGCAGGCTGGCCAGCGACTGCTGCCAGCGCGTGAGCAGCGGCCAGCCGCCCCACAGGACCACGGGCGTGCTCAAGGCCCCTTCGATCCAGGCCTGGCCGGGCAGGTGGCCGAACATCGCCAGCGCGAACACGCACACGGTGAACGGCAGCGTCCAGTAAAAACGCTGTTCAAAGCTGGCCAGTTCCGGGTTCGCCGCACCGGTGGCGGGTGGCGTGAGCGCTTCGAGCGCCATCCCGCAGATGGGACAGGGGCCTGCTGCGGGCAGGCGCACCTGCGGATGCATGGGGCAGGTGTAGAGCGCCGCGCCGGCCTGCATGCCAGGCTCAGTGCGACAGCAGCACGGCGAGTTGCTGCTGCTCGACCAGGGCGCGCGTCACCCCGCCCAGCGCCCATTCGCGCAGGCGGCTGTGGCCATAGGCGCCGGCCACGATCAGGTCGCAGGCCTGTCCGAGTGCGATGGCGACCAGCGGCGGCGGGGTGCCGTCCGCTGGCAGCAGCAGCGCCCGGGCCATCACGCCGTGCGAGCGCAGCCAGTCCACCACCTGCCCCAGTTGCGCGGACAGCGCGGCGTGGTCTTCGCTGTGCGCGACCTGGACCACGCTCACGCGCGCCGCGGCGCCCAGCAGGGGCAGTGCATCGCTGAGCGCGCGCCGGCATGCGCGGCTGTCATCCCATGCCACCAGCGCGTGCGCGAGCGGCAGCGGGGCCGCGGGTGCGGGCACAATCAGCACCGGGCGCCCGGCGCGCATCAACAGTTCCGACAGCTGCATGTGGCGCTGGGTATCGAACAAGCCGCCCGGCGCCGTGTCGGTGAGGACCAGGTCGGCCCCGCGCGCCAGTTGCACGACATGATCGGCGATCGATACGCCGCCGCTGCTGGCGTGCCACGCCACCCCTGCCGGGCGCGCGCCCAGGGCCGCGTGAAAGGCGCGCTCGGCAACGGCCGTTTCGCGCCGCAATTGATCGATTTTCCCGGCGATCAGCGCGCCGCTGGCGCAGCCCTCGGCGATCATGGTCTGCAGCGGCTCAAAGGCGGCCACCCCCACCAGGCGCGCCTCGAAGCGATCGCCCAGCCGGGCCGCCAGGTCCAGCAAGGCCGCATGCGGATGGGCCAGTTGCAGGTGTACCAGGATGGTTTTGTAAGTCACGGCTGGCCTCGGTGGTTTGACTGAAAACCCCAGCATGGGCCCGACCGCCGCCGACTTCTGTGTGGATGCACGCTTAGGCTTGCCGGGCACGCCGCTGCGACGCCTGGCAAGCGATGGCGGGCCGTCATAGATGACTTGCCTCGTCTTCGCATGGCTCGCCATGCGTCATCCTTGCGCCTTGCCCTCGGCTGCCGTGCATCGCGTACGCGCACGTCGCCTACCCGCACGTCGCCTACGCGCATGTCGCCTACGCGCACGGCGACGGCGGACCTGCCGTGATAGCGCCACGTCCGCTCACCGTTGGGCCAAGGAAGTGGATGTGCCGTCGGGCTTGAAGTGACGGTCGGGGACGCAAATGTCGGCGTCCGTTCGCTTCGGCTGGCCCTCTCAAGACTGATGTGTTGCGGCCAGCCACGCCACTACTGCGCATGAAACGGGGATGAAACGGGGATGACCCGGGGTCATGCGCGCTGCGGGTCGACCGCATGCAAAATAGATATTTTTTTGCTATGATCGAGGCTCCACTGGCCGGGCGATCCACATGACCATCGAGATGCAATCCGAGCGCAGGTCGGGAGACCGACGGCGCGACGGCTTTACCGCAAAAATCCTGCACGCCGTGTTCGCCATGCGGCGGGGCTTCGGCAGCGCCGCGGCGAAAAATCTGCTATTGCGCAATGGACACGATGACGACTTCATCGCGCAGGCCCTGTCGATCCCCGGCGAGCGCCGTGGGCAGCGGCGCCGCAGCGACGCCGCGCCGCCCGCGCACACCGACCCGGCGGTGACGCCCGAGCGGACCGATCAGGTGGCGCTGACGCTCGACGCGGCCGGCATGGCGGTACTGCACCGCCTGCGCTTTGAAGCGGACTCCGGCATGCACCGGCTGACGATGGTCGATTGCCCGGCCGACTTGAAACGCTTCGGGCTGATCGAGTTCGCGCAGGACGGCACGGCCACCATCACCGGCAAGGGGCGGCAGGCGCTCAAGCATTTTGCGTGCGTGCGCGCGCTCGACAATATTTGGCGTGGCCTCGATGCCATTCCCGTCAGTGATGAAATCCGGGCCTGGCTGGAATCGAATCTGTTCCTGCTCAGGGACGGCAGCGGCAGTCGCTATGCGCTTACCGAGCTGGGCAAGCGTTGGCTGGAATTTAATCGTTCGCTGTCACATCATTGATCGGACCGGCTGCGGGCCTGCTGCGGGCCGGCTCAGCCGGTCTTGTACAGCCACGTGCGCAGCATCGCTTGCAGCACGGCCATCGGCACCGGCTTGGGGATGTGGTCGTCCATGCCGGCGGCGCGGCAGGTCGCCTTTTCCTCGTCCGTCACGCCGGCCGAGTACGCGATGACCGGCAGCCGCGGCGCGCCGCTGCGCAGTTCGCCAAGCCGGATCTGGCGCGTCATGGCATAGCCGTCCATCAACGGCATGTGGCAATCGGCCAGCACCAGATCGCAACTGTGCAGCGCCAGCCAGTCGAGCGCTTCGAGGCCGTTGCCGACGACGGCGATGTCGGTCGCGCCCAGGTGGGCCAGCTGGCGCGTGATCAATTTCTGGTTGAGCTCGTTGTCTTCGACGACCAGCACGGTGGTGTGGCTCATGCCATCTCCTGCACGGGGTGGGCGGCGGGGACCCGCGCCGCCTGGGGGATGGAAAAAGCGAGCGTGCTGCCCGCTCCCGGCGCGGACTCGAGCGTGAGCTGTCCCCCCATCAGGCGCACCAGTTCACGCACCAGCGACAGGCCCATGCCCGTGCCCGCGCCGATGCGGGCGTCGCCGGCATCGACCTGGAAGAATTTTTCGAAGATCTTCTCATGCACGTCGGCGGGAATGCCGCGCCCCGTATCGCGCACCGAGAACACCAGGTCGGGGCCGCGCGGCGCCAGCGCGACGTCGATCCGCCCCGCATCGGTGAACTTGATCGCATTGTGCAGCAGGTTGTTGAGCACTTGCACCAGTTTCATGCGGTCGCACACGATCATTGCCGGCACCTGGGGCGCGATCGCAAGGTCGAGCTTGAGACCTTTCAGGGCGGCGCTGCTGCGATGCGCATCGACCACGCGCGCAAGCACGATGCGCACCTGCTCTTCGGCCAGTTCGGCACTGTCATTGCCCGATTCGATCTTGCTCAGCTGCAGCAGCTGATTGACCAGGGACAGCAGGTGCTGGCCGCTGGTGTGGATGATGTCGGCGTATTCGCGCTGCTCGGGCTGTTCCAGTTCGAACGTGAGCAGTTCGGCGTAGCCAAGGATGCCGTTGAGGGGCGTGCGCAACTCGTGCGACATATTCGACAGGAACTGCGTCTTGGCCGCATTGGCCGCAATGGCCTGGGCATGGCTGCGCAGCAGGCGCCGGGTCAGCAGCAGCAGGATCCCCGTGAACAGCACGATGGCCACCGTCGACATCACCGCCTGCTTGAACAATTGCGTCTGAACACCCGACAGGGCGCCGATCACGTCCGCCACGTCGATGCCGACCACCACCAGCAGGGGATAGCCTTTGAGGCGGCGGAACGCATACACGCGCTCGCGGCCGTCGATCAGGCTGTTGAAGCGGGTTGTTCCCGCCTGCTTGGCGCCCAGGTTACGGAACAATTCGCTCTTCGTGATATCTTGCCCGATCTCGCTGGCACTGCCCGTGCGGCGCGCACGCACGATGCCGTCCTCGCCGATCAGGGTGACGACGCTGTGCGCGCCGATCTGCGCCGATTCGTACAGCCGGGTGAAATAATACGGGTCCATCGACACCACGATGACGCCGCCAAAGCCGCCGCCGGGCGCTTCGATGCGCCGGGTCAGCTGGATCGACCATTTGCGCGACACCCTGCCCAGCACGGGTTTGCTGACGAACAGCCCCGTCTCGGGATGCTCGCGGTGCACCGCGAAATGGGCACGGTCGGCCAGGTTGATGGGCTTGAAGGGCTGGCTCGACAGCAGGATTTCGCCATCGGCGCCGACCACGGTGTAGAGATTGAAAATGTCGTCGAGAATGACGCCATCGTCGATCAGCTGGCGCAGCGACAGCCTGGTACCCTTTTCCCGGAACTCGTTCTTGAGGAACTGCACGGCCTGGTCGGCCGACTGGATGGTGCGCGCCGTGTGCTCCTCGAACACCCTGGCAAAGCTGGCCGCATCCCGAGTGGCGCTCACCAGCGCGCGCGCCTGTCCCTCACTGATCTGGCGGTGGGTGGACCACCAGACGTCGGCCACCCACGCCGCCGCAAAGCAGCATAACGCCACGACCAGAGGCGCCGTGCTCAGACGCGGCAGTGAAAGTGTTTTCATGAATCGGACGATCGTAAAGGGGGCAGCGCCAGGCCAGGCGTTCCTCGCGTTGAGAAAATCTGCAGTAAAAGTTCTGCGCGGCAAGTATTGCACACCTGGGCAGAAAAAGTGGCGCCTTGCTCACTGACTACTGCCAGTGAATCAATCGGCGCCGAACGGGCTAGCCCGAACGGGCTGGTCGGAGTGCCGGGGGCGCGCACGAAAGCAGTGGGGCAGAGCGCGCCCCATTTCTGCCTGTCAGGCGGTGCCGGGAGCGGGCGGGCGCGCCTGCGGCGGTTGCGAGGGCGGCTCCGGCCGCAGTTTGACGGCGGGATCGCCCAGCACCACGTAGTTGCGGCAGTCGTCGCGCGCGACCCGGAGCGACAACAACGCTGCGTCCGACACCGTTTTGCCGTAGGCCTTGTCATTGAGCAGCTCAATCAGTTGCGTGCTCACCACACCCCATTGGCCGTTGAACTGGTCGGTGGCATGGCCGATACGCTGGCCCGCCATCAGGCGCGCGAGCACGTCGCGAAAGCCCTGTGCCTGCGGCCGCCCCACGGGTGACTGGAAACTGCTTGCCCAGGCCCGGTCGATGTGGCCCAGCGAGGCCAGCACCCCGCCTTGCGGCAGGGACATCAGCGTTTGCGGCAGGCGCGCCGTCATTGCCGCCGGGGCGATCCGCGGCGCCGGTGTCTGCATGGGGAAATTGTCGAACTCCGGGGTGCCCAGGCTGTAACAAGCGAAGAAGAAATGCATCAAGCCGTGGACATTCGCCTGGGCCGGTACATCCTGCGCTGCAAACCAGTGCTCGCTGGAGATATTGCCGTAGCCGGGCCAGTCGTTGCACACCAATGCGCCCTGGTTGAGACCCTGCCTGGCGTCGGTGTGAGGGAAGGCCATGCCGTGCGAGCCCGTGAACAGGATCGACGCGGGCCGCTCGCGATCGCTGAGAATGGCCGCCAGTGCCGCCTTGGTCGACTGTTCGTGCAGATAGGGCTTGACCGTGTAGTCATATTTCGCACCGAGCGATTTTTGCTGCTGCGTTTCGGCAAGAAACGGCTGCGCCACCTGTTCCGTGAACAACTGGGTGGCACGGTCGAAGTCGTGGCAGGTGGCGAACAGGTCGATCTGCCGCCGGGTCATTTTTGTCCCGTCCTCCTCGAACGCGACGACACTGTCGGCATAGGCGCGCAGCGCGTCGGTGGTGGGGAAGTCGAGGCGGCCAACGGCGGCGACGATGTCGAGGCTGTACTGGAACTCGAACGGTATCTCGGTGGGCGGCCCGACGATCACCAGGTAATACGGCATGCCGTCGGCAGGATTGATCAGGTTCAGGGAGGCGCCGTTGCGGTTCAGCCAGGTGCTGGCGCTTTCCCCGCTGCGGTAGCCGTCGGCACCGGCGAACACCCGGTAGAGTGCGCCGGCCTCGGCCTGGCGCCGCTTGAGCAGCCGCGCCAGCGCGTCCAGGTAAGCACTGGCGTCCACATTGGCGGCGACGATGACGCCCCAGCCGACTTCGGCCAGGCTGTCCGTGTCGAGATCGTACGGTACGCCAAAGATCTTGGCATGGTCGAGCGACCTGGCCGTGGCCTGTTGCTGGTTTTCCTGCTGCAGCATCAGGCTGCTCAGGTGCGCTGGCACGCGCACGTCGAGCGGCCGGCCGGTGCTGGCGTCGATCCCGAACGGCAGCGGGGAGGCGAGCGGGGCGTTCATGGCGCGCCTGCGGCGGGCAGCGCCGCTTGCCAGATCAGGTGCGCCACTTCGGGCCCGCCGATATCGCTATGCGCGCCCGAGACGCCGTCGATCTGGCAGATGTAGGCGCTGCCATCGACGTTGTAGACCCGGCCCGGCTGCAGTTGGTAGGGGGCCGCTGCGTCCTTCATGGGCAGCTCGACGGCATCGTCGATGCCGCAGATGCCGTGGATGCCAATGGCGCCGTACTGCGGCGGGCCGAAGGAAATCTGGCCGGCCAGGCCGGCCGCCCAGGGATAGATTTTACCCAGTGCATAATCGAATGTCGACCGCGTGGTGACCAGCGGCCCGCTCACGAGCCGCCCGGCGATGACCGGGTTGAAGTAGCCGGCAACATCGCCCTGGTACTGGTTGCGCGCGCTGAAGGCCCACAGCGAGGTCGCGCCCTGCAGCAGCACGCAGGAGTCGACCGCGCGCGGCAGGCGCGGGGCTGCGCCGCCCGCCTGGATGGCCGACGACATCACGATGCAACCGAAGCTGTGGCCGATCAGGTGCACGCGCACGGCGGGACAGGTCTGGCCGATTTTCAGCAGCAGGCTGTGCAAGCCATTTTCGCCAACGGTGCGCGCGCGCTTTTTCATGGTCCAGAATGTCAACTGGCGCAAGGGAGCCAGCAGGACCTGGCCGATCGCGCCAACGCCGAACGAGGCGATGGCGTCCCCGGCCGTGCTCGAGGCGGGGTCGAACGGCGGGCGGTCGGCGCTGCCGTCGCCGGCGGCGCCGCCCTGGCCCAGGGCGAGCGCCTCGTTCAGGTCGAGGTAGGCCTGGCTCGCCGCTGCCGTCATCGCGGTGGCGCCGGCGTGGGTGCGGACCTCTTCGAACAGGGCGCGCAAGGCTGCGCGCACCGCCGGCGAATCACCCAGTACCTGCGCATGGCTGAGCGTGAGCGCGTCGACCTGGGCGCCCGCGCCAGGGGCGAAGCTGTTGCCCGCCACCAGCGATTCGTCGCCCCAGGGCTGGCTGGGCCAGTGAAAGCCCAGGTGCATGTCGCGAAATGCGGGCCGCTGCGCGCGCATCTGCGCGCGGTCGCCGGTGCGCGCATGGAAGGCGCCGATCCAGCGGTCGTATTGGTCAAATGCGCCCATCACATCGCCTTTCCAGCCATGGCTCCAGATGAACAGATCGCTGATGTCCTGCTCCGCCAGTGCTGCAAGAAACTGTTCGCTGATCAGGCCGTGCGCGGCATCGGCATCCGGATCGGCGCTGCGCTCGACGCCCGCTTCGTCGACGGCGATGAGGAAATACGGGTGCTTGGTTCCAGGTATGGTTCGGTACGGCATGGCAGCGTCCTTGTCATGGTCAATCGGATGGCACGCAGGGCGTGGGCTTGTCTGATACGCGTTCAAAATAGTGGTCCGTCTCGCTTTGGCTGAAGCTGCGCTGCCGTGCCAGCACGCAGGCGCGGTCGGTCCAGGTCCGGATGTCGAGGTCCCAGGTCATGGTGCCTTCGGCCGACGAGGAGATCAGCCAGCGGCCGTCTTCCGACAAGGCCAGTGCGGTGATGGGGGCGTGATGAAAGTCCTGCGCGATGCGGACGGGAAAGCGCGAGCCGGGCTGGAACACGTATAACTCGCCCCGTTCGTTGCCGACCGCGAGATCGTTGCGGCCCGCTGCCAGGACGGTCGGCGGCGTGGCCGCTTCTTCCTGGATGGGTGCGATCTTCTTCGGCAGATCGTTGGCGAGGTCGATGCCATGGATGCGGCCGTCGCGCTCTGCGATCCACAGCCTGTTGCCGCTGGCGTCGAAGGTGGCGGCACGGACGGCGCGATGGGCGTCGCCCAGCCTGGCGGGCAGTTCGCTGATGGTGGCGCAGCCGGAGGCGCTGTCCGTGGCATGCCAGTATTGCAGTTCACCGGTCTTTGCGACGGTCACGAAGTCGCCCTTGGCCGGGTGAAAGGCGACAGCCGCCGTGCCGCGCGAAGGGAAGCTGTTCGGCAAATTGCGCTTGATTTCACAGGCGCCCGCGGCACTGCCGGGCCGGGGCAAGGACCAGAGCGCGGTTGCCCGGGCAACGCGGATGACCAACAATGTGCCCTTGTCGTCGACATGGATGCTGTCGATGTTCGTGTAGTCGGTATGCACCACCGTCGTCGGCCCGCCTTTCGCGCCCCCATCGGGCACGGCGACGATATCGGCCGCCCGGGCGAGGAAAGTCGTGTCGATCGATTCTGCCCGGGCCATGCCGGCAAGGGGCGTGCGCGCCAGGGCCCGGTCGGACGACGGCGGCATGGCGCCCTGGTCGGGACCGAGCTGCGCTGGCATCGCCTGCGCGCGGCCGCTCTTTTTGGGCAAATAGGCATAGCTTGCCGCACCGGCCACCACGCGGCCGAAGGCATGGCGGTTCTCTTCCAGGCTCACGGTCAGGACATCGCCTTTGTCCGTGCTGACCAGGACTTCCTTGTGCTCCGGGTCGACCGCCATGCCGGACAGCTTGCGCCGAAACGTGAAGACGGTGCTGCCGCTGGCCTGGTCTGTTTGATCGGCCGGCAGCGACCAGCGCTTGAGGTGGCCGTCGCCCCCCGTCGAGAGCAACTGGTCCTTGCCGAAAAACTTGAGCTGGGTCACCGTCTGCGCATGGGCGTTGATACGTCGCAAGAGCGATTTGCTGGCGATGTCCCACAGGTCGATCGTGCCGGCCCGGTTGCCGGCCGCGAGAAGGCGGCCGTCGCCGCTGACGGCGACGCTCTCATAAATGGCGCCATCCTGTCCGGTTGGCGCCACGCTGGCCAGTTCGCTCAGCTGGGCCTGCCCATCGAGGGCGGTGATGAGCAGGATATTGCGGTTGTCCGCGGCATCGATCACGGCAAGCTGCCTGCCGCCGTCCCAGGCCGTCAGCACGGGCTGGCGATTGAACTGGCCGTGGCGCCAGGCAGGCGTGGCGGGAACCGGTCCCGACGCCGGCACGCGCCATGCGGCGACCATGCCGAACGCGTAGCTGGCCAACAGGTACTCGCCGCTCACCGCGAACGACACCAGGCCCATACGCGACGGTTTGCCGGGATCGTCGGAAGGCAGGCGCAGGCGATCGCCTTCGCGGGTGCGGGTGGCGATGCGCCAGAGCTGGATGGCGCCGCCGTCGTCACCGGTGGCAAGCAGGCCATGGTCGAGCAAGGCGACCAGGCGCACGCCGTCCGGATGCGCTTGCCTGAGGGCGTTTGGATCGATCTGCCAGGTGCTGCCGTGGGCACGCCGCTCGCGCACTTCCACCGCATGGTGATCGCGGCCGATGGCGGCGATCACGCGGTACTGGCCATTGACGTCGCTTGCCGTGGCCAGTCCCGTCTCCTCCGCTTCCACGGCGACGAGATTGCGGTTCGCATTGAGATAGTCACTGAGCAGACTACGAAAATTGAAGGCGACGGCATGCGGATTTTCTTTCTGGAGAGTGGTGCCGGTGACGGCGGCGCGCGCCCCCAGGGCGATGCCGGGCTTTTCGCTGAGAATGGCCAGCACGCCGGCCTGCACGGCAGTGGTATTGCGTTCGAGGACAAGCGCGGCTTCCTTGCTGATGTTTTTCCAGAAGATGTAGGCGAGCACAATGGCAAGGCAGGTCAAGCTGGCGATGAAGATTTTCGTTTTTCCTTGCTGCTGACGATAGCCGGCGACGGCTTCGAGGAAAGCGAGGTCGTTGTCGGTATCGTGGGCGCGGTCGCCGCGGGTGGGAATTTGCTGAAGTTGACGGCCAGACAATGTCCTGAAATAGCGGTCGCGGCCGCCACCGAGTTGCCATGCGCGTGCCCACTTTTGCCAGGGCTCCAGATTCTCCATGCGCCAGCGCTCGATACTGCGGCGCACCGGCAGCGCCAGGCTGTCGTGCGACAGTTCGTACCACGCGCCGTCTTCGCGGGTCTGGCGCCGGATCAGGTGGCATTCCTGGAGGACATCCATCTCCTCGTCGCTGGGACTGTGCTTTTCCTGCGGGTCGAGCATGGCCGGCAAGCGCATGCCGCTCGGCGAAAGCAGGCGCAGGTCGATCCAGTCGCGCAAGAGCTTGGCCCGTCGCCGCCCCACGGCCGCCTTGCTCAGGGCATTGTCACAATATTGCCGTAGCGCCTTGTCAGGATCGTAGTCCATCACGTCGGCAATGCGGATGGCGTCGACCGGTCTGCCGCCCATGCTCAATTTTTTCCACAGGTCCAGGCAGATCACCTGCAGTTGAACCGCTTCGATGCGATCGCCCTGGCGGGTCTCGATCCTGCCGTCGCGCCCCCGCACGCGCACCTCGCTCAGGGCGCCCGCCAGCACGGTGGCGGCGTCGCCGCCTTGCTCCTCGGGGAAACGCACCCCGATCGCCTGGGCAGGTCCTTTGATCGCGGCGATCGCCTGGTCCTTGCTTAACAGGTTTAGCCTGAAGGTGTTGTGCAGGCGGGTCGGCACCAGTTCGCGGAATTCGTCAAGCCAGGAAAAATATTCTTCGCGCATGCTCAGGATCGCCCACACGGGACTGTGCTCGCGCGCCAGCAAGGTGCCCAGTTGCTGGAAGAAGGTCAGCTGTTCGGCCCGGCTGGCGCCATTCGAGAAGATCTCCTCGAACTGGTCGATCACCAGCAGCAGGCGTTTGGGCGGCGCATGCTCGGGGATCGTGATGCGCTCGAAGTAAGCGAGCAGGGTGTCCTGGTCGGCCGCCGCGCCGTGGGCAGGTGCCAGTTGTTGCAAGCTTGTGCGAACGGGATCGCGTTCGCATCTGCCGCCCAGGCGGATGGTGGGCAAGACGTGGAAGCGGTGCTGCAACTGGGCCAGCAAACCATTTTTTGCAAACAGCAGCGAGCTCTTGCCTGCGCCCGATGCCGAATACAGGACGATGATCCGATGTGCAATGACGCGCCACGCGAGTTCCTCGACTTCCTCGTCGCGGCCGAACAGCACGTGTTGATCGTTCAGGGGCGTGGGGCCGACATACGGGGTGATCATGGCGGCCCCCCTTGCATGCGCCTGTACAGTTCGGCAATAAAGGACGCGACGTCGCCCCAGTACAGGCGCAGTTTTGCCTTGTGTTGCAGATATTTCTCGATGTAGCGGCGGGCACTGCCCGCGTCGAGAATGCTGCTGGGATCGATTTGCGCGGCAAAATGCTGATGATCCCGGCGCAAATCGACGCCCTCGACCTGCAGCAAGGTCCGGAACATGACGCGAAATTCCCACGAGTCCGCCTGAAATCCCACGAACAGCAGTGCGCTGTCACAGACGCGCGAGATGACCGAGGTCGGCACGATATTCTTGACCGTGGGGACCCAGGTCAGGTAGTCGAAAAACTGGTCCTCGGTGATCACCAGCGAGGCCGGGGCCGACAGGTCGCCGAACAATTTGATCACGATGGGGCGTTCGCGCGTGGGCTTGCCGCCCGCGCCCTTGCCGCTCCTGGCCAGGTAGTCGTCGTCGCAACGGGCCGCTGCCGGGTTCCAGCGCAGCAGCCGGACGCGCGGCTCGATGCCGCGCTCTCTCAAGGCGTCCACCAGCAGGTCGCCGGGGTCGGTGGTGATGTACAGGGGCAGGCGAAAGCCTGCCAGCACCGCGTGCGGGTCGGCCGGGTCGCGCTGGCGTTGCGCGCTCCCCACCACGGAAACGAGGGCGCCGAGCTGCTCCATGATGGCGGCATCGTCGAGTCCCCGCAGCGATGCCGGCACGTCCTCCCGGAATTTGTCGAGGATGCGCCGGTACACGCTCTTGTAGAATTCGCGCCTGGGAAACACGCCTTCCCGGGTAATGGCCAGGTACTGTGCGACACGGGGCAGGTCGGCGTCGTCCGGGGCGCTCATGGGATAGCGGTAGGTCTCGCCCCAGGACTTGGCCAGTTCCGCGTGTGATCCGTACAGCTGTTCACCCATGCCCGGACCCAGGATCGGCGTGCATGACGCCGCACGGAGGTTGCCGATGATCGACGCCCACGGGTCGCTGCCGTCGCCGCCGTCGCCACCGGGGCCGAAGCCGGGCGGCGACCAGATGCGGGCACTGTCGAGCCGGGTAAACACCACCGGCATCCACCAGTCGGGTCGGTGCATGACCTTGCGCCGGGCGGCGGCAGTGGCCTGGTCGACCTCGCCGTGGTCGGCCAGTTCGCTGAAGAAGGTCGGCATGAATGCGGCCGAGGTCGCCATCGTCAGGTTTCCCTGCATCGCCAGCACCGCGGCAACCCCTTCGCGCGCCAGCATCGGTCCCAGTGCGGTGAGGGCGTCTCGGGCCGGCGTGCCCACCCCGGCGCTCTGGCACGAGCACAGCACCACCAGGCTGGGCGGACGAGGCAGCGCGCTGATGCGCGCTGCAAACTGTTCGCCGTTTGTCAGGGCTGCGCGGCCGTTTTCATCCTGCAGCCAGAGTGCCGGACCGTTCGGGCCGACCGCACCGTGACACACCAGGTAGAACACGTCGACGCCTTGTTCGAGCGCGTGCATGATCCGTTCGAGCGTCGCCGCCGCCAGTTCGCCCAGGCACAGCGAGGGAATCGAGGCGAGGGCGGTGCGGGCGGCGGCGAGTTCCTGCTGCACATCGATGGTCGCAAACTGCGCGCCCAGATTGGCCGGATGCGCCACCGCCAGCAGCGCCTGGATGTCCTGCCGGGGCCGCAGCATGGGCAGGCGAAACGCCCGCGTGAACAGATAGCGGGAGAACACGCAGCGCTCGTTGCGCAACAGCGCGTGTCCCCGCTCCTGCGGATCGGCCATGGTTTCCCATGCCAGGCTGTGCAGGATCGCCGCCGCCGGATCGATGCGCAGCCTGACGCGCAAGGGCATATTGCGCGCCTGCGCCAGCGCACTTGCCGCGATAAATTTATCGCGCAAGGCCAGCGGGGAAAACAGGGCATCGGAGAGCAGGGCGCCGGTGATGTGCGCATCGGCGGCGAGCAAGCGTGGATCGTCGGGGGCGAGTTCGAGCGCGACGAATGGCGTGATCAGGTCGCCATCGTCGAGGCGCTGGCGCGCGCTGGCCTGAAACCCGTCGCGGGAATCGCGCTGGATCACGATTTCAAGCTCGGAATAATTTTTCATTATTTGCTGTTTAACTCCCTCAAGTCCCGCTTACCGGCGTGGTGGTGTCGTCTGCGCATGGCCAGTGATGCGGCGGCCTGATCAACCAGCGCGAGTTGGAGAACACGGGCGCAGCCCCGCCAATATGGCGAATTGATATTTAAATAGCAATTCGCCTTGGGTATGGGGGCGGCAATCCCGTTCTTTGTGATAGGTAAATAGTCAAGCGGCGACCCGATGGCCGGCGCCGGCCGATGAGATTGTGCCGGCAGGCGCTGGGCCACGGCGCGGTCGCCGGGGCTTTGCCGGACTGTGCAGGGGGAACCACTTGTCACTGCCGCTGTCTAAATTAAGTAGCCGACAACGCAGGCAGGCATCGACGCTCACCGCGTGCCTGGCGGGGGCGGCGCGGCCCGTTTCGATCTAGGCCGCCTGAAGCAACTTCAACGGGGAAGCGGCATGCACTACTTCGTCACTGGCGGTACCGGATTTCTCGGCAAGCGCCTGATCCGCGCGCTGCTGGCCGCGCCGGACAGCATCGTGTGGTTCCTGCTGCGGCCGTCGAGCGCGGCCAGGTTGCCCGAACTGCTGCAATACTGGGGCGAGCAGGCATCGCGCGCGCGCCCCGTCCATGGCGACGTGTTACAGCAAGGGCTCGGCATCGACGATGCCGGGCAGGCGCTGCTGCGCGGCTCCATCGACCATTTTTTTCATCTGGCGGCCATCTACGACCTGCGCGCCGACGCCGCCGCGCAACGGTCGACCAACGTCGACGGCACGCGCCATGCGCTGGCCGCGGCCGCCGCCTGGCGCGCCGGCTGCTTTCACCACATCAGCTCGGTTGCGGCTGCCGGCCTGTACGAGGGGACGTTTCGCGAAGACATGTTCGACGAGGCCGAACATCTCGACCATCCGTATTTCGCCTCGAAGCACGCCGCCGAGCGCGCGGTACGCGAGCAGGGCGCCGTGCCCTGGCGGGTGTACCGGCCGGGGCTGGTGGTGGGCGACTCGCACACGGGCGAGACCGACAAGGCCGATGGCCCCTACTACTGCTTCAAGCTCATACAGCGCATCCGCGGCCTGCTGCCGCCGTGGATGCCGGCCATCGGTATCGAGGGCGGCCGCATCAATATCGTGCCGGTCGACTTCGTGGTCGATGCGCTCGCCTTCATCGCGCACCGGGCGGGCCTCGATGGCCGTTGCTTCCACCTGACCGACACGGCCACCCGCCGCGTGGGCGAAGTCCTGAACGTGTTTGCCCATGCCGCCCATGCACCCGCGATGGGCCTGCGTATCAACGCCAGCGTGGCCGGCATGCTGCCCGACTGGCTGCGCAAGGGGCTGGGCGCCTTGCCCCCGGTGCGCCGCCTGCAGCATGCCCTGATGAGCGACCTGGGGCTGCCGCCGGGCATCATTGCGCTGCTCAACTGGCCGACCCGCTTCGACAACCGGCAGGCGGTGGCGGCGCTCGAAGGCAGTGGCATTGCCTGCCCGCCGCTCGAACAGTATGCCGCGCCCGTGTGGGATTACTGGGAGCGCCACCTGGACCCGGCGCTGCGCATCGAGCGCAGCCTGCGCAGCGCGGTGGCCGGCAAGGTGGTGCTGGTGACGGGCGGCTCGTCTGGCATCGGCCTGGCCACCGCCGGCATGCTGGCCGAGGCGGGCGCCGTCACGCTCGTGTGCGGGCGCGACGGCGCCCGCCTCGAAGCGGCGCGTCAGCAGGTGGCGGCGCACGGCCACTGCCTGCATACGTACCAGGTCGATCTGGCCGACAGCGCCGATTGCGCGCGCTTCGTGCAAGCCGTGCTGGCCCAGCACGGGCGCATCGATGTGCTGGTCAACAACGCCGGGCGCTCGATCCGGCGCGCCATCGACGCCAGCTACACGCGCCTGCACGATTTTCAGCGCTTGATGCAAATTAATTATTTTGGCGCCGTGCAGCTCACGCTGGGCTTGCTGCCGCCGATGGTGGCGCAGGGCGCCGGCCACGTAATCAATATATCGTCGATCGGTGTGCTCACCAACGCCCCCCGTTTTGCCGCCTACGCGGCATCGAAGGCGGCGCTGGAGTCCTGGTCGTACTGCGCCGCCGCCGAGTTCGCCGATGTGGGTGTCAAGTTCACCGTCATCAACATGCCGCTGGTGCGCACGCCCATGATCGCCCCCACCAGCGTCTATCGCGATGCCCCGGCGCTCACGCCCGCCGATGCCGCCCGCCTGGTGGTGCAGGCCATCGTCGCGCAGCCGGCGCGCATTGCCACCGAGGTGGGCTTGCTGGGGCTGGGCGTGCAACTGGCAGCGCCCCAAGTGGGCCAGATCATCATGAACACCGCCTACCGGCTGTCGGCCGACAGCGCCGACGGCGGCGTCCTCGATGCCGCCGCGCCAGCCGCCTCGCCCCAGTTGCAGGCCATGCAACAGCTGCTGCGCGGCGTGCACCTCTGACATGCCCGCGCTGCCGCCCGAGCCGCTGGACGCCGTCGATGCGGCCTGGTTGCGCATGGATCGTCCCACCAACTTGATGATGATATGCGGCATGATGGAATTCGATGGCGCCATCGACCTGGCCGCCTTCAAGCACCTCATTGCCAGTCGCATGCTGTGCTTTCACCGCTTTCGCCAGCGCGTGGTCCGCGCGGGGGGGCTTGGTGCCGGGCCATGCTGGGAGCTTGACGCGCACTTCGACCTCGACTGGCACGTCCGCCGCCTGGCACTGCCGGCCGGCGCCGATGCATTGCGCGAACTGACCAGCGACCTCATTAGTACCGCGCTCGACCCCAGCAAGCCCATGTGGCAGTTTCACCTGCTGGAGGGCGATGCTTGCCACGCGCTCGTGATGCGCATCCACCACTGTTATGGCGACGGCTTTGCCATGCTGCACCTGGTCGAGGCGATCACCGATCGCACCGGGCAGCAAGGGCGGCGGGGCGGGATCGACCTGGCAGCGGCCTCACCGGCGCGCGCAGCGTGGGAGCGGGTCGCCGGTCCGCTGGGCGAGGGGGTGGGCGACGCCTGGCGGGCCGCGCTCGCCGTCACCGGCGCCGGCGCCGCCATTCTCAAGCGGCCCGGCACGGCGCTCGACTACGCGCGCAGCGGTGCCAGCCTGATATATCAAGCGGGCGTGCTGGCCGCCATGGCGCCGGACGGGGCCACGCGTCTGAAGGGCGAGATGGGGGTGATGAAGCGGGTGGCGTGGGCGGCGCCGCTGAAACTGGCGGACGTCAAAGCCGTGGCCGCTGTCCTCGACTGCTCGGTCAACGACGTCATGGTGGCCGCCGTCGCCGGCGCCCTGCGCGCCTATCTGCGCGACCAGGGCGATGCCGTCAGCGAGCGCCCCGTGCGCGCGCTGCTGCCGGTGAACCTGCGTGCGCCAGGGCCCGTCACCGAACTGGGCAATCATTTTGGCCTGGTGTTTGTTTGCCTGCCGATCGGTACCGACGATCCCGTCGAGCGCGTGTACGCGGTACAGCGGCAAATGGCGCAATTGAAGCAGTCGCAGCAGGCGCAGGTGGCCCTGGGGATCCTGGCCGGCATGGGCGTGGCGCCAGAATTTCTCAAGGAGCGCCTGGTGGCGGCACTGGCGGCGAACGCCAGCCTGGTGCTTACCAATGTGCGTGGCCCGCAGGAGCCCCGCTACCTGGCTGGCCGGCGCATCACGCGGCAGATATTCTGGGTGCCGCAGTCAGGTGGAATCGGGCTGGGCGTGAGCCTTCTGAGCTACGCCGGCGAACTCAGTTGCGGGGTGGTGGCCGACGCCCGGTGCGTGCCCGATCCGGGCGCCATCGCGTCGCGCTTTGCCGCGCAGTTCGAACAGCTGCTGCTGTGCACCCTGATGATGCCGTGGCCAGCGCGCGAGGGCGTCCGGTGCCGCTCGCCTGCGTGAACGGGGTGGCTGCACGCGCACTTGCCTTGGCGATGGCTCGACCTTCGTCGCCATCGTGGGGCGTGGGCGCTGGCTTGTTGCGGCGTCGGCGCTGGCCTGATGCGGCATAGCAGCTACCCTGGCGCGGCGTTGCTGGTGCGGCGTTGCTGGTGCGGCGTTGCTGCTGCCTCGCTGCTGCGTTGCCACTGCCTTGGTGCGGCATGGCAGCTACCCTGGTGCGGCGTCGCCGCTACCCGGATGCGGCATCGCAGCTACCCTGATGCGGCGTGGCAGCTACTCGGGTGCGGCGTCGCCGCTGCCCTGGCGCGCCAGGGCAGCGATGCCTGTCGCGCGTTTTGCGCGCCCCTGCGACCGCCGCGCGCCCGCTCCCGTCAGGCGCATCAGCAAGGACGCCGGCCCGTAAGAACCGCTGCGCGGGCGCCTGGGCGCTTAAAACCCAACGGGATCGGTACTTAATGGGGCGGCGCCGTGCCGCCCTTGTGCGCCGGCGCGGGCGGGGAGGACGGCGCCAGGGCATGCAGGGTCTGGCCCAGGCTGGCGGCGATGCCGATCAACACGTCCTTGACCGTCATGACCGCCACCGTGCTGACCTGGCCTGCCGCTTCGACCGCGCCGGCAACGGCACGCGCGCCGGTTTGGGCGACATCGGCGCCGCTCTCGGCCGTTGCCTCGAGGATGCCGCTGATGGCGTGGCGGGCAACGTAGCCCAGGTCGGCGCCCAGTGCGGCGGCGGCGAGGATCAGCGCGTGCATGGTGTCGAACGAGGCGGCGACGACGTCGCCGCCGACGTCATGTACCCCGGCGACGATGCCTTTGGCCACCCCGCGCACGCTGATGGCCAGGCCGGTGCCCACCTGGCCGCCCGCGTTGATGGCGCCCTCGGCGACCTGCTTGAGGACCACCGTGAGCGCGCCGGCGGCGCCGCCGCCCGTGCCAACGGTGTCAGCGATGGCCTGGCGTACCAGGGCGCTGACCTGGGTTTCGGCGGTGCCCAGCAGGGCGAGGCTGTCGGCGATGCCTTGTTCGATGGTGCCGCCGCCGTCGCCGCCGCCGTCGCCGCTCCTGCTGCGGTTGCTGGCGCCGGACTGCTCGGCGCGGGGGTGCTTGCTGCTCATGATGGCTCCTGGTGGTTAAACGGTGGCCGCTGCCAACCGCTGCACGTGCCCCGTCACTGTGCGCGCCGGACTAGCGCCGCTTTTGATCTGACTCAATGTGCGCGGCTCGGCCCCACCCTTTCCGCTGGCAAGCAGCCAGGCGTCGTGTTGGCGTTCACACTTGATGGACATCAAAGCCGTGGCCAGGTGACGGCGCATCGTCGGTCTGTGCACGACGGGACCATCGTGCGAGAACGGCTGCGAGGCATTCATGGACAAAATCTGGTTAAAAAGCTATCCCGCCGGGGTGCCGGCCGACATCGATCCCGCCCGCTTCGATTCGCTGGTCGACATGCTCGACTGGATTTGCGGTCGGTACGCCGGCCTGCCGGCGTTCAGCAACCAGGGGGCCACGCTCAGCTGGGGCCGCCTCGATGCGCTGTCGCGCCACTTCGCCGCGTACCTGCAACATACGCTGGGGCTGCGCAAGGGCGAGCGCGTGGCGCTCATGATGCCGAACCTGCTGCAGTACCCGGTGGCGCTGTTCGGCGCCCTGCGCGCCGGCGCCGTGGTGGTCAACGTCAACCCCCAGTACACGGCGCGCGAATTGCAGCATCAACTGGCCGACGCCGGCGCCCGTGTCATCGTCGTGCTCGATCATTTTGCCCACACGCTCGAACAGATCCAGTCCCTGACCGCGGTGCGCCAGGTCGTCATCACCCGCCTGGGCGACATGCTGCACTTCCCCCGCGCGCAAATCGTCAATCTGCTCGTCAAGCACGTGCGCCACATGGTGCCCGCATGGCACATCGGTGGCGCCGTCAGCTTCGCCGACGCGCTGCGACTGGGCGAGGCGCAGGCCCCCGTCGGGCCTGCGCCGGGGCCTGCCGATATCGCGTTCCTGCAATATACGGGGGGCACCACGGGCGTGCCCAAGGGCGCCATTCTGTCGCATCGCAACCTGGTGGCCAATATCGAGCAGACCGCGGCCTGGGTCACGGGCGTGCTGGTCGAAGGGGCGGAAACGGCGATCATCCCGCTGCCCCTGTATCACGTGTTTGCGCTGACGGCGACGCTGACCTTTTGTCGACTCGGTGCGCATATCGTACTGATCACGGATCCGCGCAACACGCCGACCCTGCTGAGCGAGATGAAGCACACCCCGTTCAGCGTCATGATTGGTGTAAATACCCTGTTCAACACCATCCTGGAGGCGCCCGAGGCGCGCCAGTTCAGGCCGGCCGGCGTCAAGCTGGTGGTGGCCGGCGGCATGGCCTTGCAGCGCGCCGTCGCCGAGCGCTGGCGGGCGAGCTTCGGCGTGCCACTGACCGAAGGCTACGGCCTGACGGAAACCTCGCCCATCGTCTGCGCCAATGTCCTCAACGTCGACCATTTCACGGGCAGCATCGGCTTGCCGCTGCCATCGACGGAGGTGGCCATCATGGATGAGGACGGCCGCATGCTGGCACCCGGCGAGCGCGGCGAAATCTGCGTGCGCGGTCCGCAGGTCATGCAAGGGTACTGGCACATGGACGACGAAACCGCGCATGTGTTCCACGGCGACAGCGGCTGGCTGCGCACGGGCGACATCGGCGTGATGGATGCGCAGGGTTTTGTCAAGCTGATCGACCGCCAGAAAGACATCATCGTCGTGTCCGGCTTCAAGGTCTATCCGAACGAGGTGGAAGAAGTGGTGAGCCTGCACCCGGGCGTGGCCGAGGTGGCGGCGATCCGCGCCGCCGACGAACATTCGGAAGAGGTCGTCAAGATCGTCGTGCGGCGCCGTGACGCCGACCTCAGCGCGGAGGCGCTGATCGACTATTGCCGCAAGACCCTGACCGCTTACAAGGTGCCCCGTTACGTGGTATTTCGCGACGCGCCTCTGCCCAAGTCAAACATCGGGAAAATCTTGCGGCGCGTCGTCATGGCCGAGGAAGCGGGGGCCGGTGCCGGGGCGCCGACGGGGCGCCCGTCGGGGGCGATTCACAATCAAGGGAGCACATGATGGCCAAAAAACCGAAATCGACCATGACGGACGACGAGCACGCCATCGTCGATGCGGTGCGCGAGTCGGCGCAGCAGATATGGCAGGCGGGGCTGGGCGCATTCGCCAAGGCGCAGCACGAGGGCGGCGCATGGTTCGACAAGCTGGTACAGGAAGGCGCCGCCCTGCACGCGCTGACCCGTGAGCACGGGGAAACCGCGAACACGGGGATGGCCGGCAAGGTGAGCCGGCTGGCAGGGCAGGTTGGCCGGCAGGCCAGCGGCTCGTGGGAGCGCATCGAGAAAATATTCGAAGAGCGGGTGGCGCTGGCCCTGCGCAGCCTTGGCGTGCCCTCACGCGACGACGTGGCAAAGTTGCAGCAGGAGGTGGATGCCTTGCGCGAGGCGCTCGAGGTCGCCACTGCGGCGCGCATTGCCGCGGCCGGGTCCGCGCCGGCCCGGCCGCGCCGCAAGCCAAGGAGCACCGTCAACCCGGCCGCGGCCGCGGCCGCGGCAGCTGAAACCGCAGCCGCAGCCGCAGCCGCAGTGAAGCCGGCGCCCCGCAGCGGCGCAAGCGGGCACTGAGGCCCATCCTGCCCCTGGGTCTTCGCCATGACGTGGAAAAAATTTCCCTATCCCGAACCCGCGTTCGACTACACGGCGGGCTCGCTGCGGCAGGCCTGGCCCGGCCTGCACGCCGGCGACGTCGAAGCATGGCCCGCGCGGCCCGTGCTGGTCAATGCCTGGATTGACTTTCACGCCGGCCGCTTCGAGTTGGCCGCCCGCGCGGGACTGCACCTGGGCATCGACGGCTACGCGGTCGCTCACAAGGCCACCTGCATGCACGCCATCTACCTCGACGCGGATGCGGCGGCGCGCCGCGCGCGCCTGCAGGACGTGGCGGAGCGCTGCGTCCAACAACAGCGCCAGCAGCCCGATTGCGCCGCCGGGTTTTACTGGCATGCCTACGCGCTGGGGCGCTATTCGCAGGACATCTCGGTCGTCACGGCGCTGGCGCAAGGGATCGGCGGCAAGGTCAAGGCCAGTCTCGAGCGAACGCTGAAACTGGCGCCACGCCACGCCGATGCCCACATCGCACTCGGTGTCTATCACGCCGAAATCATCGACAAGGTGGGCGCCGTGCTGGGCGGGATCAGCTACGGCGCCAGTCGCGCGCAGGCGATCGATCATTTCGACACGGCGCTGCGCCTGAACCGGCACTCGGCCATCGCCCGCGTCGAATACGCCCGTGCGCTGCGCATGGTTGGCGGCGCGGCGCGGGCGGACGCCGCGCGTGCCCTGGTCCGCGAGGCCGCCGCGATGACGCCCCGCGATGCGATGGAACGACTCGATGTCGAACGGGCGCGGCAAGAACTCGGTGAATGAGCCGGCCGAGCCGGCCGGGCAGCACTTGCATGCGGCCGACCTGCGCGCGGCAGGCCACCTGCTGCTGCTGGCGCTGGGGGCAGGCATCGACAAGATCGAATCGCTGCACCTGCGAGCCCTGGCGGGCAGGTCCGGCAGTGGGCACGACGACCTTGCCGGTGCCGCCGCGGGCGCCGCCGCGGGCGCCCCTTGGTACCGGCGTGCGCGGGCGGTGCTGCTGCTGGCCGGGCGCGGCCTGGCGCCGGGCGCCGACATCTCGTCGGCGCGCCTGTCGAGCACCGAGCGGGATGCCGTGCTGGCCGCCCTGAACGGCCTGTTCGGCGATCTGCTCGAACGGCTGGACAACGGGCTGGCGATCCCGATGCGCCTGCGCCTTCACGGCCAGCCGCTGGTGCTCGAGACGGCGGCGCTGGCCAGGGCCATTGCGTCGCCCGGCAGCAAGTTGCTGATCCTCGTGCACGGGCTGTGCCGCAGCGACCTGCAGTGGCGGCGCGCCGGCCACGATCACGGCGCCGCGCTGGGCCGCGCGCTCGGCTACACCGCGCTCTACCTGCACTACAACAGCGGCCGCCATATCTCCGTGAACGGGCGCGAACTGGCCGGCCTGCTCGAGGTGCTGGTGGCGCAGTGGCCCGTGCCCGTCGAATCGCTGGCCATCATCGGCCACAGCATGGGCGGGCTGGTGGCGCGCAGCGCCTGCTACTACGGCCGGCAGGCGCACCACGGCTGGCTGCCGCTGCTGCAGCACATGATCTTTCTTGGCACGCCACACCACGGCGCGCCGCTGGAGCGCCACGGCAACTGGCTGGGCGCCGTGCTGGGACGCAGCGCGCTGACGGCGCCGTTCGCGCGCCTGGGCGAAATGCGCAGCGCCGGCATCACCGATCTGCGCTACGGCAACCTGCTCGACGAGGACTGGCAAGGTCGCGGACGCTTCGAACACAGCGGCGACCTGCGCCGCAAGTTGCCCTTGCCGCGGGGCGTGCGCTGTTACACGATCGCCGGCACCACGGGGCGCCGCACGGGCGACCTGCGCGACCGCCTGCTGGGCGACGGCCTGATTCCGCTCGACACGGCCCTGGGGCGCCACAGCGACCCCGCGCGCACGCTGGCCTTTCCCAAGGCGCGCCAGTCGATTGCCTTCGGCGTGCACCATCTCGACCTGCTCAGCCGTGCCGAAGTGTACGAGACCATGCTGGCGTGGCTGCGCGACAAGCGCGCTGGCTGAGTCCACGCAAGGCCATGCCCCGATCCCGGGCGCCTTCCTGCCGGCGGTCTCTGTGCTTGTTCGACCCGGCCGCTCCCCGTCGTCGGCGCCGGCTCAGTCCCGTTAGAGCTTGCCGTGGGACGCATCGGCGCGTCGCACGGCCGATGCCGATGCCGTCGCCCGCCCTCCGGGTCCTTGCCCCTTTCAGTGCGTCCATGCTGCCTGGCTGAAACAAGGGATAATAGCGGCTGGATCATTTACGCACTCAATTGGATTGTTCTCATGGAAATCAAGGTCAACTTTCTCGACAAGCTACGCCTGGAAGCGAAGTTCGATGACTTCACGGTGGTGGCCGACCAGCCCATCCGCTACAAGGGCGACGGCTCGGCGCCCGGGCCGTTCGATTATTTTCTGGCCTCGTCGGCCCTGTGCGCCGCCTACTTCGTGAAGTTGTATTGCGATACGCGCAATATTTCCACCGAAAATATCCGCCTGTCGCAAAATAATATCGTCGATCCGGAAAACCGCTACCAGCAAATTTTCAAGATCCAGGTCGAGTTGCCTGCGGATATATCCGACAAGGACCGCCTGGGCATTCTGCGGTCGATCGACCGTTGCACCGTGAAAAAAGTGGTGCAGGCCGGCCCTGAATTCGTGATCGAAGAAGTGGCCGACCTCGATGCCGACGCCCAGGCGCTGCTGACGATGGCGCCGGCGGCCGGGGCGGCCACCTATATCGCCGGCAAGGATTTGCCACTGGAACACACCATCGCCAATATGTCGGCCATGCTGGCCAGCTGGGGCGTCAAGATCGAGATCGCCTCGTGGCGCAATATCGTGCCGAATGTCTGGTCGCTGCACATCCGCGACGCCCATTCGCCCATGTGTTTCACCAACGGCAAGGGCGCGAGCAAGGAAAGCGCGCTGGCCTCGGCCTTGGGCGAGTACATCGAGCGTCTCAATTGCAACCATTTTTATGCGGGCGCGTTCTGGGGCGAAGACATCGCCAACGCCCCCTTCGTCCACTACCCCGAGGAGCGCTGGTTCCAGCCGGGCCCCGACGATGCGCTGCCGGCCGGCATTCTCGACGCCGCCTGCCTGGACATCTACGATCCCGATGGCGAACTGCGCGCTTCGCACCTGGTCGACACCAATTCCGGCAACGCGGCGCGCGGCATCGTCTCGCTGCCCTACGTGCGCCAGTCGGACGGCGAGGTGGTGTATTTTCCGTCCAACCTGATTGAAAACCTCTACGCCAGCAACGGCATGAGCGCTGGCAATACGCTGGCCGAAGCCCAGGTCCAGTGCCTGTCCGAGATTTTCGAGCGGGCCGTCAAGCGCGAAATACTCGAAGGAGAAATGACGCTGCCCGACGTGCCGCCGGCCGTGCTGGCCAAGTACCCGCGCATCGTGGCCGGCATCGAGGCGCTGGAAGCGCAGGGCTTTCCCGTGCTGGTCAAAGATGCCTCGCTGGGCGGCACCTATCCCGTCATGTGCGTGACCTTGATGAATCCGAAGACGGGCGGGGTGTTTGCCTCGTTCGGCGCCCACCCCAGCTTCGAGGTGGCGCTCGAGCGCAGCCTGACGGAATTGCTGCAGGGCCGCAGTTTCGAGGGCCTCAACGATTTGCCGCAGCCCACCTTCGCCAGCGAAGCGGTCACCGAGCCGTACAATTTTGTCGAGCACTTCATCGATTCGAGCGGCGTCGTGTCGTGGCGCTTTTTCAGCGCCAGGACCGACATCGCCTTCGTCGAGTGGGATTTTACGGGCCAGGGTGACAATTCCAACGCCGAGGAAGCGGCCATCCTGCTGGGCATGCTCGAAGCGATGGGCAAGGAAGTCTACATGGCCGTCTACGACCAGCTGGGCGCCGTCGCCTGCCGCATCCTGGTGCCCGGCTACTCGGAGGTGTACCCGGTGGAAGACCTGGTCTGGGACAACACCAACAAGTCGCTGCTGTTCCGTGCCGACATCCTGAACTTGCACCGCCTCGACGATGCCAGCCTGGAAGACCTGCTCGAGCGCCTGGACAACAATGAGCTCGACGAGTATTCCGACATTGCCAGCCTGATCGGTATTGAGTTCGACGACAACACCGACTGGGGCCAACTGACCGTGCTCGAGTTGCGCCTGCTGATACAGCTGGCCCTGCAACACTTCGACGAGGCGCACGAGCTGGTGGGCGCCTTCCTGCAGTACAACGACAACACGGTCGAGCGCAAACTGTTCTATCAAGCCTTGAACGTGGTGCTCGAAGTGGTGCTCGACGACGAACTCGACCTTGACGATTACGTGGTCAATTTTCGCCGCATGTACGGCGACGCGCGCATCGACGCCGCGCTGGGCTCGGTGGACGGCAGCGTGCGCTTCTTCGGCCTGACGCCCACCAGCATGGCACTCGAGGGCCTCGACCGGCACCAGCGCCTGATCGACAGTTACAAAAAACTGCACAAGGCGCGCACAGAGGCGGCCGGGTAAGTGTGCCAGCCACGCGCCCGCATCGGTGGCGGGTGCTTCAGCCCGGCCCGGCTGGCCCGGGTCGGTAGCGCAGGGCCTCGATGAGCAGACCAAGCGCGGGTGACGATTGCCGGCGGCTGGCGTAATACAGGTGGTAGCCGGGGAAGGTGGCGGTCCAGTCGGCCAGCACCCGCTGCAGGCGCCCCGCGGCCACGTGCGCTTCGACCAGGTCTTCGGGAACGAAGGCGATGCCAAAGCCGGCCAGGGCGGCGCGCAGCATGGGCCGGCTGCTGTTGAAGGTGAGCTGGCCTTGCACGCGCACATCGAGGGCGTGGCCGTCCTTTTCAAATTCCCATGCATACAGGCCGCCGTGGGTGGACAGGCGCAGGCTGACCCAGTTGTGCGCTTTAGAATCTATCTCAGCAGAGGGGAGGAAGCGGATGGCGACATGCGCGTAGGCGACATGCGCGTAGGCTACATGCGCGTAGGCGACATGCGCGTAGGCGACATGCGCGTTGGCGATGACAGGCAAGCGCGGGCTAGGCGCGAGGAGGCGGCATGGCAAGCCATGCAACGACGAGGCAAGTCATGCATGACGGCCCGCCCCCGCTTGCCAGGTGTGGCAGCAGCGACTCCAGTCTACTGGGATAGGCGCTAAGGCGCAAACGTGCGCGCTTGCCTGGCGTCACCGGTGCTCCTGAGCCGGCCGCCAGCGGCGGGCGCAGCTGCCGGGTCTGCCTGGGCGTCGCAGGGCGGCACCGCTTGCTGCGCCAGCAGGCTGGTGCAGCGACTGCGGTTGGTGCAGTGCGCCCGGTACGCGCGACGTGCTTGCACCCGGGCCTGCTGCCAGTCTTGTAATGTTGCTCGACGTTAGCATGCTTTTTTCGCGGGCGGCACGGCGAATTTCGCCACTTGCGGGCACAGCGGTGGAGTCGCTCGGGCGCCACGGCGCACGCCACGATCGTGCCCGCGCGGCAGTGGCAGGGGCGCTACAGGGGAAGCGCCACGGTGGGGTCGCCGAGAATGACCGTGCCCTGCAAGTCGCGCACGACCAGCAGGCGGTACAACATGTCGGCCGCGCTGGCCCGGTCCCTGGCGCGGTCGTAGGCGGCGTACAGCCCCGCGACCGGGGCGAACAGCGCTTCGAGCGCGTGCCCCAGCGGCAGCGGCTGGAATAATTTGCCGTACAGCGCCTGCGTCAGCGGGGCAGTGGTAAAGCGCGCCGTTTGCTTGTGCATGAGCGTCCAGTTGAAGGTCGGCTCGACGTGGCCGATGAAGGCCCGCAGCGGCTTGGCCGCGCCCAGCAGTGCCAGCGGCAGCGGCGCCACCCGCGCCCCGCATCGGGCGACGCCGCGCAACAATTGATGCATCGGCGATGCTGCTTCGAACAGGGCATCGAAAGTGCTCGTGCTGTCGCTGCCGGCCGAGCAGCAGGCATGGGCGTACCAGATGGCCCCGTCGGGCTGCCAGTCCCGGAGCAGTTCGGGGCCCACCAACTGCCCCCCGCTGCCCACCAGAAAGCCCAGTTGCGACTGCATCTGCGCCACATCGTCGAGCGGCCCCGCCATGCCGTGGCTGGTGGTGAGCACGAACCCCGGCTTGCGCGCGGCCAGTTCGCAGGCCAGGCTGGCCGCAGTGGCGCCATCGTGCACACTGCCATCGAGATAGCACAGGCCGTCACGCAGTTCGTCGTCGTTGCGCAGCCTGGCGACGACCGGTTCGGCGATCGAGCGGCGCAGCAGTGTGGTGATGTCGAGCGGCCCGTTCTGCGCCGCCCAGACCAGCGCCGCATGCGGATCGGCGGCCGATCCACGCCAGTCATCGAGCAGGGCCCGCACGTAGTTCTCGAGGCCGCTTCCCGCCAACGGCAAACGGCCGACGCAGCGCCCGCTGACATTGAGCGCATATTGCACCTGCCACGGGATCTGTTCGGGGCCGGCGCAAATGAGCAGGTATCGGGGCACCGCCCCGGCTTGCGTGCCGTACAACGACTGGCTAACGGGCAGCGGCTCGCCATCGCGCAACAGGCATCCCAGGTGCTCCGGGCCCGGGTCATAGTGCAGCACGGGAGCCGGCGTGCCCATGGCCTCGCTGCGCCTTGCCAGCAGTTCGGCCAGCGGTGCCGGCAGCGTCGGCAGCGTCGGGCCCGCCGGCGCTGGCAGCACAAGGCCCCAGCCATTGCGGGGGTCCGCCCAATTGCGGGGATCGGCGTCGGGCGGCGCTTTGAGCCAGGTCCGCACGCGCGCAGGTTCATTGGCCAGCGCCCACTCGAGGATCGTGTCCGACAAGTGGCCAGCGAAGGTGCCCTTGCCGTCAAATGCGTTCACTTCAATCGGGCCGCGAATTGTTGCGCTTGCCATTGGCTTGTCCTCGCTGTTGTGATTTCAGACGCGCGTCGAGCGTTGCGCGGGCCCGTTGAATGGGCGCGATCATGCGCCGCGGCGCCTTTTTCAGGAGGTGCTCGGTGCGGGCCAGCGCGCGCTCCTGCGCCAGCATCGCGCGGCTTTGCGCTTCGCCCATATCGACCTTGATCCTGAATGGCGCCAGGCGCGTGTACAGCACAGGCATGGTCCACTGCAGGCTGGGCGACGCCTGACCGTGATTGAACAGTGAACGGCGCAGCGCGTGCAAGGCGCATGCCAGATGGACCTCGGCGCCCCCGTCAGCGTGGCCATTGGCGCTCGCGACGCAGGCAGTGAGCTCCTTTAAAAGTTCCTGGTAGAACAGTTCGCTGAAGGTGTCGGCCAGGCCCGTCAGGATGGGCTTGCGCATGCCCACCACCGCGGGCACGCCCACGCTGACGAGCTGCTGTGCCAGACTCATCGACAATGCCGTGCTGCCTGAGCCCTGCGACGCACCTTCGCAGCAGGCCAGCGTGACCAGCAGCAGACTGTCGTCGGTGGCGCCGAACTGCTTGATGTCGCCGGCGCCGACCATGATGTCTTCGGTGTGGATGCCACTGGTCCAGCTCAATTGCGTCGCGATCTGGATCGCCGGCTGTTCGTCCGCCTTGCCGTGACAAAAGAAATGCAGGATGTGGGGCTGGAACGTCTCCATGCTTTTCCGCAAGGTCTTCGCGCTGCGCAAGAATTCTGCCTCGATCTGCTGGTCCTCGGGCATGCTGCGCCCGTCGCGCCGGATCCGTGCGACCAGGCGTGGTTCGCACGACAGCACGTGCAAGCGCACTGCCAGCTCGCTGTGCGCGAGCGCTTCGCGCAAGGCCTTGTACTGGCCCAGGGCCGAGGTCTTGTTCTGCTTGCCCGTGTTCACGCCCAGCACCGCCATCACGCGCAGGGGGGGGCGGAACAGCCAGGGTTCGACGTACCCTTCGAGCTTGATGGCGCGGGCCACTGCATAATTGCGCGATTGGGCGAGAAAGCCGGCGTCCGGGGCATGGATGGCTTCCCAGGGAATGTCGAGCAGGCGCGCCTTGTCCGTGTTGAGGAAAAAATACAGCGGAGACAGGGTCGGATTGTGAATCGTGAAGTGGTCGGCGGCCTCGCTGTCAATGACGGGATGGGTACGGAGCACTTCGTACACGGCCTTGCCCAGCGCCTCCATGCTCTGTGCATTGTGCGCAGGATTGGCCGAGTCGGCGTTCTCGATGTCCAGTTCGATGCGGCTGATCGCTTCGAGCAGCATGGCGTTGATGTCCAGCGTTCTTTCACCTTCGTGCGAAGTGGGCTCGAGCAGGTAAAGCTGGTCCCGCTTGCCGTCATAACTTGTTTCAATGCCGATGACGACGCGAGGCATGATGCCCTCCTTGCAGCGCCGCTGCCGGCAGCACGCCATGGAAATAGTCATCGACGGCGGCGAACAGCACATCGCGCGCGCTTTGCTGGCCATCGACGAGGACCGGGTCGTTCTCGTGGGCGAGTTCGCCTGCCAGCATCTCCAGTTGCCGCTGGGCGGAGACGAGCCAGGCCGGCGGCGCGCTCGCCTGGTAAAGGTCGGCAAGCTTGTCTGCCAGGGTGAAACTGGTCAGCTGGGTATGGCTCGCCGCATCGGTGTCGGCCTCTGCGAGGAGGATCGGATGGCAGCACAGTGACAATGCGGCGCTGGCCGGCGCCGGGTGCGTTGGCGCGAACAGGAAGCGGTAGGCGCTGTCGACGCTCTTGCCGTCATCGGCCTTGAGGTCGTGGACGAACACGGGCCCCGGCCGGAGCATGGCGATCTGGGCCTGCAGCAGGCGCATGCTGGCCGCGCCGGTGCCCCTGCCGACGGCGCTCAATCCCACCGCCCAGGCGCCCACGTCGTTGAGGAAACTGACGATTTTTTCCGCTGAGAGCACCGCGCGCGCGGCCGTGCCCGTTTTCGACCACGGTTCGGCGCTCAGCACCAGCCGCCCCTGATCGGCGCTGCGTTCCCCCTGGCACACAAAGTGCACGACATCGACGCTCGATTGCTGGCACGTGGTCATCTCCCGGGCGATCCACTGCAACGCGCCGTTGGCCCCCACCGCGCGGCCACGGGCCTGGCGCCGCGGACGGTAGAGCTTCATGGCAATGCGCCCGGCGAACTGCTGTTTGAGCGCTAGCAGGCGGGTCTGCAGGGGGGCGTCGGCAAACAGGTGGAAGGTGGGTGCCTCCGGCAGATCGGCCGGTAGCTGGGCAAGCAGTTGCTCGATCCATGCGCCGCCGTCGGGTGCCCCGGGCGCGCCGGGCGCGCCGCTCAGGCAGATGACGACATCGCGGCCGCGTGCCGGGATGTGCGGGCACAGGGCCTGGTAGGGCAGGCGCACCACCGGCACTTGCAAGGGCGGCTGCAACAGCTGCTCCCATGCGACGGCGGCCAGCAAGCCGGTCGGGGCGTCAAAGCGCAGCCACAGCGGCTGCGCGGCGTCCGCGCCACGGCACAGCCAGCTTTTCAGGGCCCGCACGATGCGTGGCGGCAGCGTGAATGCCTGCGGCAAGCGCCCACGCCCGGCCACATCGGGCGCAAAGCCCAGCTCAGGCAGGGTTGCCGTCAGCAGCGCCACGTCCTCGCGCTGGTGCAGCGAGGTGAACAGGGACAGGGAAAAAACGGCGAGCGGCGCGCTGTCGTGCGTGTTGAGGCTGATGCGCAGTACCCGCAGCCGATACGACTGCTGCAGCTGCGCGCCGACACTGCTGGCGTAGTGCATGGGGGCCTCCACCGGCCGCGGGCGATGGTTTGCTGTGCCCGACCTGCCTTTGATTTAATGTAAAGACAAGTCTAGATCGCGCCGCGAGCCGCACGGTTGCCGATACACGCAACCTTGAGATGTCGCAAACAGCGCCATTTTTCGCGGAACCGAAAGTGGCATCGCCCGTCATCGCCAGTGGCCGGCGCCAGTCGCCGGCGCCCGTCGCCCCGCGCCTTACAGCGCCAGCGGCGTCACCGTCACCTGCACCTCGAGGCGCTGCTGGCCACCGCCCAGCACGATGCCGCGCATCGGCGTGACGTCGCTGAAATCGCGTCCCCAGCCCAGCGTGATGTGTTCGTGCTGGACCAGGGTGCGGTTGGTGGGATCGATATCGATCCAGCCCAGCGTGGGGCAATACAGCGCCACCCAGGCGTGCGAGGCGTCGGCGCCGATCAGGCGCGGCTGGCCCGCCGGCGGGTGGGTCAGGATGTAGCCGCTCATGTAGCGCGCCGGCAGGCCCAGCGCGCGCAGGCAGCCGATCATCAGGTGGGCAAAGTCCTGGCAGACGCCGCGCCGGCCCCGCAGCACCTGTTCGAGCGGCGTCGAAATGTCGGTCGCCCGGGGATCGAACTGAAAGTCGGCGAAGATGCGCTGGCCCAGGTCGAGCGCGGCGTCGAGCTGCGGCCGGCCTGGCGTGAAACTCAGGCGCGCGTACGCCTCGAGTTCGGCGAACCAGGCCACGTGGGGCGAGGCGTACAGGTAGCGGCATGCTTCGAGCGTGGCGGCGCTCCTGTCGCTGGCGATCAGGGCACGCACGCTTTCCCACGGCAGCGTGTTGCTGTCGCGGGCGATCTGCGCCAGCGTGGGCCGCGCGCGCAGCAGCACCGTCGAGGCGGCATGCACGAGCAGGTGGGCGTGCGGCACGGTCAGGGCCACGTGGCGGGTCGGGTTGCCGAAGAAATCGACGCCGTCGCGGCCCTCGTCGATGGCGGGCTCGAGCCGGATCAGGTGCGACTGCGTCTGCTGGAATGCAAACGGACGCGGCGTCATGTGCAGGTACTGCTGCGACAACGTGACCTTGCTCTGGTAGTGATAGTGCGTTTCGTGGACCACGCGGTAGCGCGCGCAGACGGGTGCGCCGGACGCGGCGGACAGGGGGGGCGCGCTCATGCGCGGCGGGTCCGGCGGCGGCCGTTGTCGGCAGGGTCCGTGTAGCTGAAAAACTGCACGCTGATCTGCTCGGACAGGGCGCCGCTGGCATGGCCGATGCGGCCCAGCAGCGCGGCCAGCGTCGCATTGCCGCCGTTGAAGTCGCGGTCGGGCGAGAGCGCCGCCAGCTCGTCGCGCAAGGGCGCCAGCAGGTGTTCGCCACAGGCGCCATGGGTCTGCGCAATCTTGCGCAGCGCGCCCAGGATGCCGTCGACCTGGAACAGGATCGAGCGGGGATTGGTGCCGTCGAGCAGCAGCAGGTCCAGCACGGGCAGCCATTCCGGCTGCGCGCGGTAGCGGGCGCGGTAGGTGATGATGCTGTCGGACAGTTCCAGCAGCCAGTCGAGGCTGCCGTCGCCGTCCATCGCCAGCGCGCGCTGCAGCACGATGCTCTGGAACTGCAGCCGCTCGAGGCGGCGGCCGATCGACATGAAACGCCAGCCCAGGTCGCGCGTCATGCCATCGAGCGCGAAGCCGGACAGCATCATCAAGGCGGCGGCGGCGTCATCGAGAATGGTCATGATGTCCGACTGCGACGGCTGCGCGCCGGGCTCGACGGCGGGCTGCACCATGCGGTTCAGGGCGCGCCAGTTGTCCACCGAAAAGCGCTCGTGGAGCTGGCTGGCGACCCGGTGCAACTGGCGCTGCTGGCGCGCCAGCCCGTGGACGGCGGGCGATACCACCGCCAGCAGCAGGGCCGCTTCGATGGCGGCGTCGCTCAGGGCGGAGTCCGGGGCGGCCGGGCCGTGCCCCTGGTGGTGGTCGATCAGGTGAAAGCGGGTGCACAGGGCGAGCACGGTGGGCCATTCGGCGCCCCGTTGGTCGAAGCGGACGTTGAACAGGAACGTGAGGGCGACCCGCAGCAGGCGGCCGGTGTTGTCGCAGCGTTCGGCATGGCGGCCGAACCACAGCAGGTTTTCCGCCACCCGGCTCGACAGATTGCTGTCCTCGCGCACCAGGTCGGCGCTGGTGATGCTGCGCTTTTGCGGATGCGGCAGCGCCACCCGGGCATGCGCCTGCACCCAGGTGTCCTTGCTGGCGCCGCCCATCTGCATGGTCAGTACGCGCGCATCGGGCCCGGTGGCTACCCGCGTCAGGCCGCCCGGCATCACCACGTAGCCGTGCGGGGTGGCGCAGGCGAACACGCGCAGGCCCACCGCGCGCGCCTGCAGGCCGGGGGTGGCGCCGTCCTGCCACACGGGCGCCTGCGACAGCTTGAGCCGTTCCTGGGCGATGTAGTGGTCCGGGTTGGCGCGCAGCGTGGCGATCAGGGCCGCGCGCGCCGCACCGGCCAGGTCCTGGCCGAACACGGCCGCCTGCGGCAACTGGGAAAAGGCGGGCTTGATGACCAGCCGGTCCAGGTTGGCGACCACGGTTTCCAGCGCGGCCGGTTCACCGCACCACCAGGTGGCCACCGACGGCATCAGCAGGGGCGCTCCCAGCAGGCGCTGCGCCAGCGCCGGCAGATAACCCAGCAGGGCGCTCGACTCGAGCAGGCCCGCGCCCAGGCTATTGGCGATGAGCACGTTGCCGCGCCGGGCGGCCTGGGTCAGCCCGGCCACGCCCAGCCTGGTGTGCTTGAGTTCGAGGCCATCGCTGGCGTCGTCGTCGACCCGGCGCATGACCACGTGGACCCGCTGCAGACCGGCCAGGGTCTTCAGATAGACCACGCCTTCGCGCACGGTCAGGTCGCCGCCCTCGACCAGCGGCACGCCCAGGTGGCGCGCCAGGTAGGCCTGTTCGTAATAGCTTTCCGTGCGCGGTCCGGCCGTGAGCAGCACGGCCAGCGGCATTTCGCCCCCGCGCAGGGGCGCCGGGGCGTCGCCGCCGGCGGCGCACAGGCGGCCCCAGTGCATCAGGCTGTCGTGCATGATGCGGAAAAACGGGCTCAGCGGCAGCACCTTCAGCTCGCGCAGCAGGTCGGGGAAGGTGGGCGAGATGATGGCGCGGTTTTCCAGCGCATAGCCGGCGCCCGCCGGCGCCTGGGTGCGGTCGGCCAGCACCGTCCAGTTGCCATCGGCGCCGCGCGCCAGGTCGGCCGCATAGAAATGCAGGGCGATGCCGTCATGGTGGCGCACGTCGTGGCAGGGGCGCAGGAAGCCGGGGTTGCCGTGAATCAAAGCCGGCGGCAGCAGGCCTTCGCCCAGCATCTGCTGCTTGCCGTAGACGTCGGCCAGGATCGTGTTGAGCAGGCCGGCGCGCTGGATCACGGCCCGCTCGATGGCGCGCCACTCTTCGTGGGGCAGGATCAGCGGGAGCACGTTCAGGTCCCATGGCCGCTGGCGCGCATCGAAGTCGGCCGCCACATTGTAGGTCACGCCGTTTTCGCGCACCTGGCGGCGCACCATGTCATAGCGCTGGCGCATCATGTCCGGCCCTTCCTGGCCGAGGCTGTCGAGCATGGCGCGCCAGTGCGGGCGCGGCGCCTGCCGGGCATCGCGCATTTCATCGAAGCTGTCCGGCGCGGCCAGATAGTGGGCAAGTAATGGGTTCGGCATGGCGCGCGGCTGCGTTCTTGGTGGAAGCGAACGATAGGTCAATCTGCCTGCCAGCGCAAGGAAACTGTTAATTGATCTGACATTTAACCTGGTCTACCATCGACCCTGACCTGCCGTGGACCGGCTTGCGCACGCACCGTCACAGGTCGTGCGCCCGGTGTCTTGTTGTCATGATAAAATTGCAATTCCTGCGCCCTCACGGTGCGCGCACCCCCATAGCGAAAGTGAATGCCCATGTGGCTGCGTACTGCTTGCAAGCTTGAATTTACCGTTCCGGAGCCCACCCCGTTCATCCTGATGCTGCGGCCGCGCAGCGGTGCGCAGCAGTGGGTGGCGCGCGAGACCTACACGCTCACGCCCAGCGTGCCGGTGCAGGAGTTCACCGACGCGTATGGCAATCTGTGCCAGCGTTTCGTCGCGCCGCCCGGCGAATTTTCCATCAACACCTCGTCCGATGTGCAAACGGCCGACATGATCGACGTGGCGCCCGGCGCGCCCTTCGACGAGGTGCAGAACCTGCCCGATGGCGTGCTGACCTACCTCTTGCCCAGCCGTTATTGCGATTCTGAACGCTTTATCGAGATGTCGCGCAGCATCGTCGGTGGCGTCGCGCCCGGCTACGACCAGGTTGCTGCCATTTGCGCGTGGATCCGGCGCGAGGTGCGCTTCAATCCCGCCTCGGGCTACAACCACATGGCGGCGAGCGAAGTGAACCAGCGGCGCGAAGGGGTCTGCCGCGATTTGACTCACCTGGGCATCGCCCTGTGCCGCAGCCTGTGCATTCCGGCGCGCATGGTGGTGGGCTATCTGCACGGGCTGGCGCCGATGGACCTGCATGCCTGGTTCGAAGCCTACGTGGGGGGCCGCTGGTACACCTTCGACGCCACCCAGGACGCGCCGCGCGGCGGCCGCGTCACCCTCGGCTACGGCCACGATGCCGCCCAGGTGGCGATTTTCAACCAGTTCGGTCCGGCGCTGGAAGCGCACGACATGCGCATCAGCGTCGAGCTGCTGGCGACGGCGCCCTGATTGCTGTCGCCACTGTCGGTGACACGATCGACTGCTCCCTGTAAGCGCGGCGCAGCAATTCCAGCAGCAAGGCTTCGGGGTGAGCGCCCCACGGGACGCCCAGGCGGTTCGCGCCCATGTGCAAAATACTCGCGATGATGCTGTGCAGTGGCTGGGTCAGTGCGCCCGCCGCCGCCAGCGACTGGTACCGGCGCACGGGGCGCACGATCGCCTGCGAGCGTCGCTGGAAGGCCGCGAGGGCGCGGGCATAGCGGGGCGGCGGCGCCGTGAGCAGGGTACGCACCTCGTCGCGCAGGGCGCGGCACTGGGCGGCCAGCCGCTGGGGCGAGCAGGGGGCGTGATGCGCGTGCGCCTGACGATCGCGCGCACGGCAGGCGGCGGCGCACAGATCGAGCAGGGGCAGCCGGTCAGGCGCCGTCAGCCCGAAATCGTCGAGCAGCATCGCCATGCTCAACAAGGCGATCGGCCAGCGAGCCTGTGGGTCGCGCCCGTCGCCGGCCAGGATGGTCAGCGCCGCGTCGCTGTCGGCCTCGAAAATGTGCTCGGCCGCGCGCTGGCCGCGGACACCGCCGTAGCGTTCGATTTCGGGATCGTAGGTCTCGAGCGCGATCCGCTCAAGCGCTACCGTTCCCGAGGCCACGCACGCCATCAGCGCAGGCGCCACTTCGTGCCAGAGGCGCGCGGGCGGCCCCTGAAAGCGCAGCCGCACATGCCAGTCGGGATCGGCGTACAGCACAAAGAAGCAGCGCACCATCGCCTGCGTCGAACGCATCTGCGCGAGCAAGGGCGGCAGGTGGCGGGCCAGCAGGCGTTCGAGCCCGATGGGGCCGCCGTAGAGCTTCAGGTAGAGCCAGTCGCTGCCTGGCATCTTTCTCGCGTCAGGCCGTGGTCCGGGGCCGGAGGGCATATCACGGCCCGGCCCCGCGTCGGCCGGCGCGTGCGTGCGTACGAAGGGGACGATGAGCTCATGGTAAAAATGGCCATCCGGTCCCGCAGCGACCAGTTGCGCCGGTGGCGGGAATACCTCGCGCAGGGTGAGCACCTCGGCCTGCATCGACAGGCGCAGCAAGCTGTCGATGGCGAGGATGTTGTCGAGGTCGACCGTGAGGGTGCGGTCGGCATCGATGAACGCCACAAAACGTGGCAGCCTGAGCCTGGCACGCAGGGCCTGCATCGCCGCGTAGCGGGCGCCGCAGGCCAGCGTCGCCATCGATCTGAACTGGCGGGCATCGGGCTGCCACTGGGCCAGGGACAGGATCGTATTGCCACGGCTCACGCGCGGCAGAAACGGCGCGCCAGCCAGTGCGCCCCAGGAGAACTGGCGCTCGGCCGCTACATTTTGGGTGGCCACGCAAGCGAGGAAGCGATAGATGCCGATGCCGCCCCGGTCGAAAGCATGGGCGCAATCGAGGTGGGGGATCACGGGCCGCCCCCGGCTTGCCGAGCGCAGGCACACCTGGCCGTCGCGCACGGACACCAGCAGGTCCGACAAGGCAATCTGGTCGACGCCGGCGCCCCCCGCATGGGCGCCGATGGCAATCTGGTACGGGCGCAGGCTGGGGCGGAAGATGACATTGCCCAGGCCCGCATGGGGCAGGTGGCAGATTTCGGCATGGAGGCTGTCGTGCGCAAGCGATTGCTCGATGCGCAGCGTGTTTCGCAGTTGCGCGGCCAGTTGCGGGTCGCTCGCGCAGAAGCGGCCCAGCAAACGGCAGGACGAGGGCCCGGTCAGGCGCTGGAGATGGAGCAGGTACGGGGCCTGGGCTGGGGCCGGCGCCGCTTGGGCCATGGTGGCGTCGATGGCGCCGGTCGCGCCGGTGGCGCCGGTCGCCCCGGTGGCGCCGATGGTCACGATGGCCGCCATGCCCGGGGGCAGCGGGTGCCGAACCGGGTCGTCGTCGCCGGTCAGCGCCGTGATGAGGGCATCGTCGAGTTCGATGCTGGTGGCGCCATCGCGCAAGGCCTCGCTCAGCATGCGCAACAGAACCTTGTCGCGCGGGCCCCACGGTGCCGGCGCCGTGGTGTGCGCCGCCGTGTCCGCCGGGCCAGCGTGCGCACCGCCGTCAGCACGGCCACCGTGCCATTCAAAGCCGATGCCCCGTTCGGCGTCGAGCACCTCCAGCAGTGGCATGGCCCGATCCTGGTGGCGTCGGCTGAAGGCCTGCTTGAAGGCGTGCAGGGGGTCGGCCGGCGTGGTGCCGACCCGCAGCAGCAGGGCGCAAGCCCGTTCGATGTCCGCCAGCAGCGCGCCGCCCAGCACCAGGTCGGGCGCCGGCTTGATCAGATCGACGTGCAACAGCGGCGCGCTCGCCGGTGTGCCTGCCAGCGCGCGCAGCTGGCCGGCCAGTTGCCCGGTCAGTCCGGCGCCCGCGCCTGCCGCGCCCGCACCGTCCTGGTCCAGCTGAC
Source organism: Massilia sp. DWR3-1-1 (assembly GCF_049898325.1). NCBI lineage: Bacteria > Pseudomonadati > Pseudomonadota > Betaproteobacteria > Burkholderiales > Oxalobacteraceae > Massilia > Massilia sp. DWR3-1-1. Next base: position 149,575 of record NZ_JAFCXL010000004.1, read on the forward strand.
GCAGGGCCGCGCTGGCGGCGGCCAGCACAGTGCTCGTGCCGGCGGCGGCGCTGACCGTGTTCAATTGCCCCATCAGGCACTCGAGCGGGTCGGCGCCCGTGGCCGACGGCGCCAGCGGAGAACAGAGCAGGCGTGCCGCCAGCAACTCGCGCACATAGGCCGCCGCCGCGCCGTCGTCGACCGCGCAGGCGGCGGCCACGTGGGCGGCAATGTCAGCAATGCTTGCGCCGCCCTCGACCCGGGCAGCCGCGGCCAAGGCGGCCTGCAAGGGCGGCGACGGCGTGACATCGACCAGGCGATAGTCGATCAGGTCCTGGTCCGGGCGTGCCTCGCAGTAGCGCAGCCGGTTGTCGACCCGGTAAGCGATCGATGGCCCCGTAAAGCGCAATTGCGCTTGCACGGCTGGGTCGTCGGACAAGCGCTGGGCCAGCCTGACCAGCAGGCCCATGTCGAGACGGCTTCGGCGCTGGTGCGCGGCCTGCCCGGGCACGGCGAAATGCGTGGTGGCGCCGATGCGCCCCAGGCTGGTACCCGCAAACAGGCCAAAGGGCGTCGGGCGGCTGCACATGCGCATGAAGTAACGCAGCACCGCCGCCTCGATTTTGAGTGCCGCCGTATCGGTGGCGCCATCGAGCCAGGCGCCCAGGCGCTGGTGCAGGCCGGGCGAGGCCAGGCCGATCGCGGCGCCGATGGCGGGCCGCCTGACGGCCTCGCGCAGGCGCTGCCGCAACAGGGCCGCGTCCGCCTGCACGCGCGCCTCGAGGGCGCCATCTGTCTCCCCACGGTGCTGCGCGCCGATGCCGGCCGACCAGCGCTGCACCTCGTCCCAGGGCAGGGCGGGGGTGCGCTGGACGAAAAATCCGGCGGCCACGAAGTCCCTCATGGCAAGCGCTCCCTGAGCTTGTTGAGCGACACGTGGACGCGCGCCCGCCCGCGCAGCAATAACTGGCCCCACAGGAGGGGGGTGAACAGGGCCTGGGGCAGGGGGCGGGGCCAGAAGAAATTGACGTTCGTTGCCCATGGCGAGACGATCGTCACCTGGTGAAACCAGCCGGCGGGAATATACAGCGACTCGCCCGGCTGGAGCACGCATTGCATGCCCCGCACATGGCGTGCCAGCGGATACCGTTCGAAATCGGGCAGGTTCGGGTCGAAGTGACAATGCGTGGTGCCACCGATGCGATACAGGGCGCGCCCCATTGCGGGAGGGAACAAGGCAAAATGCTTGTTGCCAGCAAGCTGGACGTTGCAATTGGGCTGTAAATCGAAGTGCAGCCCGGACGAGGTGCCCAGCACGCCGCACCAGAAAATCCGGTCGATGGGATCGCGCCCGTACCAGTGCGGCGCCGCGATGTCGGCCACGAGGTGGGCGGGCAGGCACGCCAGCTTGACGTCGAGATAATAAGACCACGCGATGCCGCTGGCGCGGATCGCCCGCACGACGTCGGCGGGGCCGCCGCCGCGCGCGGCAATGGCTTGCACGGCGCGGCCATTGGCGGTTTCAAGGACCCAGTCGAGGTAACTGGCCAGGGTGGTCCGCCCCCCTTCGCCCATGGTTTGATAGAAATTGCAGGGCGCGCCCTGCGTTTCGCGGACCATCACGCGCGTGTTTCCCGCAATGGATTTGAGGTAGGCCGGTGTCCAGGTTCGCAGCGCCTTCCAGCGGGCGACCTGCCCCACCACGATGCGGGGCGCACCGCCCAGAACGGGCGGTGTGAAGTGGCGCACGAGCACGCGCGGAACGGGGGCCAGTTTCATGGGCGGGCCAGGTGGGGGCGCGCGCTTACTTGCCGCGGGTTTTCTTGAGCTCCTCGCTGGGGCGCCGGGGCGCGCCATTGCACGTCCAGAGACTGTGCGCCTCCACTTGCAGCAGGCGGTCCCAGACATTGAGCGAACGGATGGTTTCCCGCTCGAGCAGCAGGCGTTTTTTTGGCACACCGGCCACCTCGGCGGCGGGCGCCGCACTGGCGGCCGGTGTGCCGTGGGCAGGATGGCCGGGCGGGGCCAGCGCGTGTTCTGCCAGTGACAAGACCCCCACCAGCACGGTGGTTTCTTCTTCCGTGAGGTGATCGCGCATTGCGTTGAGCTTGTCAGCTAGTTGTTGAACGTCGGTTTGACTGACCTTGATATAGTCCGATTGCATTCCCATCGCAGTGCCCCCCAAAGAGAAAAACCGAGATTCGCAGCCTGGACGGCCCGACCAGGTGCCCGATCGTGAGCAACTGGCAAACAACTGCACGGCGATTGGTCCGGCGTTGCCTGCCGCGTTTGCAGGTCTCACTGCTTTTAGAGCGGGCACTGGTACTGAAGTTCAGAGGGGGATTCCGAATCTGCTAGCGCGATATGGCTGACAATGCGGCTGACAATTGGCGCGCCGTCGGCAAGCGCCGGGCGCGGGCTCACAGCCGGCGCCGCTCAGGGCGCCACTCAGGGCGCCGATCCGCTCACGCCCGTGGTGGCAAACCGTTCCCGGTAGGCCTTGGGGGCAATGCCGAGTTTTTTCAAAAACACCCGTCGCATGTGCGCCTCGTCGCTGAAACCGGCGCGCACGGCCACCGTTTTAAGGGGCAGGGCCAGGTCGGCCAGCAGGTGGGTGGCACGCTCGAAACGGCTCGTCTCGATGAATTCCTGGGCGCTCATGCCCACTTCCTGCTGGAACACGCGGGCAAAGTGGCGCTCGCTCATCAGCGCCTTTTGCGCCAGTTGCGACAGCGGCAGGCGCTGTGCGAGGTTGTCGAGAATCCAGCCCTGCAGCTCGCGGATGTTCGGCCGTGCCGTGCGCTCGCTGCGCAGGTGGGCGCTGAACTGCGACTGGCCACCGGGGCGTTTCAGAAATACCACCATCTCGGTGGCCACCTCGAGCGCCAGCGTGCGGCCAAAATCCTCTTCCACCAGGGCCAGCGCCAGGTCAATGCCCGCCGTCACCCCGGCGGACGTCCAGATGTTGTCAGACTGAATAAATATGGCGTCGACCTCGACCTCGATGGCGGGAAAGTCGGCCTGCAGGCGATCGGCCACGCCCCAGTGGGTGGTCGCACGCTTGCCGTCGAGCACGCCCGCGTGGGCCAGGAAGAAGGCGCCGGAACACAGCGCCGTGAGGCGGCGCACGCGCGGCGCGACGGCGGCGATCCAGTCGACCAGTGGCGCGCTGTCGACCAGCGCCGCGTGGATGTGACGGGCGCCCACCACCAGCACGGTATCGGGCAGGGCCAGCGTGCCGACGGCCTTGGTGGCCTCGAGCGTCATCACGGTGTCGGACGGCACCGCGCCGGTCCGGCAGGAGGCGATGCGCACGTCGTAGCCGGGCCCTTTGCCATCGCGCAGCAGGTGCAGATTGGCGTATTCGAACACGGACAGGGGACCGATCGCTTCCATCGCCTTGAAGCCGGGATAGACGACGATATCGACGGTGATGGCGGCGGCCGGTGCGCGCAATGTCATGAGTACGATGGTTGAGAGGAGGACAATCCGGTCATTATTGCATCAAATCCTGCCATTCCGGCCGGCGCCGCCTGCGCCGCGCCGCCCCTGCCGCCACAATCGGGGCCTTGCCCATACCGACCTCAAAGGAATGCCCCTTCATGAAAACCAAAGCAGCGATTGCCTGGCGCGCCGGCGCCCCCCTGACCATCGAAGAAGTCGACCTCGACGGCCCGCGCGCCGGTGAAGTGCTGGTCGAACTGAAAGCGACCGGCATTTGCCATACCGACTACTACACCCTGTCCGGCGCCGACCCGGAAGGCATTTTTCCCGCCATTCTCGGCCACGAAGGCGCCGGTGTCGTCGTCGACGTGGGCGCGGGCGTGACGACCCTCAAAAAAGACGATCACGTCATTCCCCTGTACACGCCCGAATGCCGCCAGTGCAAATTCTGCCTGTCGCAAAAGACCAATCTGTGCCAGGCGATCCGCGCCACCCAGGGGCGCGGCCTGATGCCCGACGCCACCAGCCGCTTCTCGATCGACGGCAAGCCCCTGTTTCACTACATGGGCACGTCGACGTTCTCGAACTACATCGTGGTGCCGGAAATCGCGTTGGCGAAAATCCGCCAGGATGCGCCGTTCGACAAGGTCTGCTACATCGGTTGCGGCGTCACCACGGGCGTGGGCGCCGTGCTGTTCTCGGCGAAAGTCGAGGCGGGCGCGAATGTCGTCGTGTTCGGGCTCGGTGGCATCGGCCTGAACGTGATCCAGGCGGCGAAAATGGTGGGCGCCAACAGGATCATCGGCGTCGACCTGAACCCGGCCCGCGAAGCGATGGCGCGCAAGTTCGGCATGACCCATTTCATCAATCCGACACAGGTCGAGAACGTCGTCGACGCCATCGTGCAGATCACCGACGGCGGCGCCGACTACAGCTTCGAGTGCATCGGCAACACCGGCACCATGCGCCAGGCCCTCGAATGCACCCACAAAGGCTGGGGCAAGTCCTTCATCATCGGCGTGGCCGCCGCCGGCGAGGAAATCGCCACCCGCCCGTTCCAGCTCGTCACCGGCCGCGAATGGCGCGGTTCGGCGTTCGGCGGCGCCCGTGGCCGTACCGACGTGCCGAAGATCGTCGACTGGTACATGGAAGGCAAGCTCAATATCGACGACCTGATCACCCACCGCCTGCCGCTCGAGCGCATCAACGAGGGCTTCGACCTGATGAAAAGCGGCGAGTCGATCCGTTCGGTGGTGCTGTACTGACAGGGCGGGCCGGCACGGACGGTGAAGGTGCTCAGTGCTCGTGGCGGTGGTGGATGTCGGGATAATGGGCATGCGCATGCGCGAGCGCCTCGTGCACATGCGGATGGGAATGGACTTCGCTGCCATCGCGGTGCCCATCTTGCCCATCGTGCCGGTGCTGGTGATGGCTGTCGTGGCGGTGCGCGTGGGTGTGTGCCAGAGGCGCATGCTGGTGATGGTGGGCGTGCGTCTCGGTGAGATGGAGCCAGATGCCGCCGGCCATCAAGGCGGCGGCGAGCCAGAACAGTGTACCCGGCACTTCGCCCAGCAGGGCCACCGAGACGGCCGCGCCCACAAACGGCGCGGCCGAGAAGTAGGCGCCGGTGCGGGCCGTGCCCAGGTGGCGCAGCGCCAGCACGAATAACACCAGGCTCAGGCCGTAGCCGCAAAAGCCGACCAGCGCGGCCGCCAGGATCGTCGGGGCGGCCGGAACCGCCATGCCCAGCGCCAGCGCAATGCCGAGGTTGACCGTACCGGCCACCAGGCCCTTGAGGCAGGCGATCTGCAGGGGATCGCTGGCCGACACCTTGCGCGTGAGGTTGTTGTCGATGGCCCAGCACAGGCAGGCGCCGATAATGGCCAGCGCGCCCCACGGCACCCCCAGCGCCGGCACCTGCTCCCACGACAGCACGGCGCCGGCGACGACGATCAGGAGCATGCCGATAAAGATGCGCAGATCGAAATTTTCCCTGAAGACGAACCACGCCAGCAGCGCCGTCAGCACCCCTTCCATGTTCAGCAGCAGCGATGCGGCCGACGCGGGCGTGAGCGCCAGGCCGAGCATCAGCAGCACGGGGCCGGCCACACCGCCGGCGGCGATGGCGCCGGCCAGCCAGGGCAGGTCGGGCCGGGTCAGCGCCACCGGCCGCTCATGCGCCGCGCGCCGCACCGCCGCGCGCAGCAGATAGCACAGCAGCAATCCGACCCCGCTGCCCAGGTACAGCAGGGCGGCCAGCAGGACGGGCGAGACCTGGCCCACCAGCGTCTTGGCAAACGGGGTACTGGCGCCGAACAGCGCCGCCGCCAGCAGTGCGTAGCCGACACCCTGGTGCGGCAGTGTCGGTTTGATGGAGGCTTGTGCCATGCGAGACCTTTGAAATTGTGCCGCTTGCCGCGACGACCAGGCCGCCAACGCTGCCCGCGCCATCATACGGGCAGGGCGGCCAGCAGGCAATCGACAGACGCGGGCGTCGTCGCCGGCCGCTACCGCCAGCGCGAAAAAGCGCGCCGCGCCTTAGCCTTAGTCGATTGACCAGATCAGGTGGGCATCGAGGCGCACGCGGGCAAACGCGGCGAGCGCATCGATCCGGGCCGCTTGCGCCAGCAAGGCCGCTTCAAGGGCGCGGCGGCGCGCCGCCAGCGCGTCGGCCAGCGAGCCTTCTCCGCCCTGGTAGGCACGCTGCAGCAATTGCGCCTGTTGCGCCGTCTGCGCTTCGATCTCGCGCAGGCTGTCCCAGACCTGGTAACTGCGCGTGCTGTCAATAACGGCGCGGCTGGCCATGCTTTGCACCCGGGTGCGGGCCTGCGCCAGCAGTTGCACGGCCGCGCGCGCCTTGATCGCCGCCGCCGCCGCGTCGGCGCTGCGGCCCGGGCCGGGAATCGCGATCGAGATGGTCAGGCCCAGCACGCGCTCCTCGCCGCCCCGTTCACGCGCCGCGCGCACGGCAAACGTCGGGTCCGGCATGCGGTCGCTGGCGACGCGACTGGCACGCAGCGCCGCCAGGTCCGCTTCGGCCTGGGCCAGTTCCACTTCGTGATTATCGTTGACTATTTTTGCCAGCCAGTAGCCGTTCGCCTGCTCGTCCGGTTGCGGTGCGGGCAGCCGGCCGGGCACGGGCGCGGGCAAGCCCGGGTAGTGATTGTCGAGCAGCGCCTGCGACTGGTCCTGCAGTTGCCGGGCTTGCAGCAGCAGCGCCTCGACCCGCAGCACTTCCGTTGCCGCCTGGCGCTGCTCGAGCGCGGCGCCGTCACCGGCTTTGACGCGGGTTGCTGCCACCTCGTGCAACTGCCGGGCCACCTGCAACTGCTCCTGCAAGCGTTCCACGGCGGCGCTGTCGCGCAGCGCCGCGAACCAGTCGGTCAGCAGGGCGCGGCCCGCCTCATGCCACATGTCCGCGTGGCGGGCATGCGCCACTTCGCGCCCCTTTTCCCCGACTGCGCGATCGCGCTCGGCCTTGCCGAACCAGCGCATGGTGCGTTCGAGGGCGAGGTCCTGTTCGGCGTAGCGTGCGTCCGGGGCCACGCTGCGGCGGCTCACGGAGCTGCGCACGGTCCACTCGTACGGGCCGGCCTGCAATTTTGCCTGCTCGGCGTCGGCCAGATCGATCGCCGCCATGCCCAGCCTGAACTGGGGCAGATTTTCCAGCACGCGACGCACCACCGGTTCCGGCGGCAGCGCGCTGAGGGCGCCCGAAGCGCTCGCCGGCACGGCGTGCATGCCGCCAAGGCCAAAGCCGAGCACCAGCAGCCATCGCCGCGCGCTCATACCAGCCTCCCGTAGGCCCCGAGCGGACTGATCCAGTAGGCCACGTTCGGGTTGCGTATTTCCAGCGCCAGCGCCTGCAGCAGTTCGCGCAGATCGTCCTCGACGCCGGCGATCAGCACCAGCTTGCGCGCGGCGCGCCCTTGCACCTGCTCCATGCTTGTCTGCAGGGGCGCGCCCAGCCCGATGCCCTGGGCGGTGAGCAGCGAGAAGCCGCTGGCCCAGGCGCGGTTGGCATGCAGGAAATCGAGCACGTCCTCTTCCAGTGCGGTGGGGATGGCCAGCGTCAGCAAGGCGTTGTAGGCGGATAGTTCAGTCATGGGGCACTCCAGTCAGGCAAGGGGCCGTCGCCGCTACACCGTAGCGACGAAACAGGATGGGTAACAGGATCAGGGTCAGCAAGGTGGCGCTGAGCAAGCCGCCAATGACAACAATGGCCAGCGGCTTCTGGATTTCCGAGCCCGGGCCGCTGGACAGCAGCAGGGGCACCAGGCCCAGGCCGGTGATGCAGGCGGTCATCAGCACGGGCCGCAAGCGCCGCAGCGCGCCTTGGGTGACCACCTCGCCCAGCGTCAGGCCGCGCGCGACGAGGTCGTTGAAGCAGGTGATCATGACCAGGCCGTTGAGCACGGCGATGCCCATCAGCGCGATAAAACCCACGGAGGCGGGCACCGACATGTACTGGCCCGTCAAGGCCAGCGCGAAGACGCCGCCGATGAGGGCGAACGGGATATTGATGAACACCAGCAGCGCCTGGCGCAGGCTGCCCAGGGTCATGAAAAGCAGCAGCATGATCAGGCCCAGCGCCACCGGCACCACCAGCGCCAGCCGGGCCGCGGCGCGTTGCTGGTTTTCGAACTGGCCGCCCCACGACAGGCGGTAGCCCGGGGACAGTCTGAGCTGGCGCGCCACCGTCGCCCTGGCTTCATCGACAAAGCCGACCAGGTCGCGGCCCCGTACATTGGCGCGTACCACCACCATGCGCGTGCTGTTTTCCCGTTCGATCTTGACCGGGCCATCGACGCTGCGCAAACTGGCAATCTGGCTGAGCGCGATGGCGCGGCCGTCGGCCAGCGGCAATTGCAACTGCTGCAACAGGGCTGCCGACAGGCGCAGCGACGCATCACCGCGGATCAGCAGCGGCAGGCGCTTGCCGCCCTCGATCACCACGCCGCCGATGCGCCCTTCGACCAGGGTGCGCAGATCGTTTTGCACCTGGTCGATGGACAGCCCGAGCCGGCCAGCCGCGACCCGGTCGATGTCCACCTGCAGGTACTGGACCCCGCTGTTCTTGACCGTCAGCACGTCCTCACTGCCGGGTATCGCCTGCACCAGTCCGACAATCCTGGCCGCCAGCCCCGCCAGCACCTGTTGATCGGGACCGTAAATCTTGATCGCCAGGTCGCCGCGCACGCCCGAGAGCATCTCGGCCGTGCGCATTTCGATCGGCTGGGTAAAGCTGATATTGACGCCTGGAAAACTATCGGTGGCCTTGCGCAGCGCATCGACCAGCGCCTCCTTGTCGTGGTGCTGGCGGCGCGCGCGGGGCTTGAGCACGAGGAAGGCGTCGGTTTCATTCAGGCCCATGGGGTCGAGCCCCAGTTCATCGGAGCCCAGCCGTGCCACGATGCGTTCGACGTCAGGCACTGCGGCCAGGATGCGGCGCTCGATGGCCAGGTCGAGGCGTGCCGATTCCTGCAGATTGACCGACGGCAGCTTCTCAATCTGCATGATGATGTCGCCCTCATCGAGCGTCGGCATGAACGACTTGCCGACGAACATGAACACGACGACCGCCAGCAGCAGCGCCGTGGCCGCCACTGCGGCAACGCTGCGGGGACGCCGCAAGGCGCGCGCCAGCAGCCGGGCGTAGAGCGCTTCCAGGCGCTGTACCAGCAGCGGCACGGGGCCATGGCTATCCTTGAGCACGAGCGAGGCCAGCACCGGTATCACGGTGAGCGACAGCAGCAGCGAGGCGGCCAGCGCGAAGATGATCGTCAGCGCCACCGGCGCAAACAGCTTGCCTTCCAGGCCCTGCAGGGACAGCAGGGGCAGGAACACGATCATGATGACGAGCATGCCCGCGCTCACGGGCACGGCCACTTCGGCCACGGCACGGTAGATCACGTGCAGCCTGGCCAGCCCCGGCCGGCTGCTGGCGCCCTGAGCCTCGATGTTTTCCACCACCACCACGGCGGCGTCGACCAGCATGCCGATGGCGATGGCCAGGCCGCCCAGCGACATCAGGTTGGCGCTCAGGCCGAAGGCGTTCATCAGCAAGAAGGTGCCGAGGGCGGACAGGGGCAGGATGCAGGCCACCACCAGCGCCGAGCGCAAGTTGCCGAGGAACACGTAGAGCAGCACGATCACCAGCACGGTCGCTTCGCCGAGCGCGGCGGTGACGGTGGAGACGGCGCGCTCGACCAGGTTGCCACGGTCGTAGAAGGGCATGATGATGGTGCCTGGCGGCAGGGTCTTGCTGATATCGCGCAGGCGTTCGCGCACCTGGCCCAGCACTTGCTGGGTGTTGGCGCCGCGCATGGCCAGCACCAGTGCCTCGACCGCCTTGCCCTGGCCATTCTGGGTGACGGCGCCGTAGCGGGTCAGCGCGCCGATGCGCACGGTGGCGACCTGGCCCACGGTGGTGGCGACGCCGTCGCGGCTGCCGATGGCGATGGCGCGCACGTCCTCAAGGCTGCGAATGGCGCCGTCGCTGCGCACCAGCAGCGCCTCCTCGCCGCTGCCCAGGCGGCCGGCGCCATCGCTACGGTTATTCGCCTCCAGCGCCTGCTGCAACTGGGGCAGCGACAATCCGCGCGCGGCCAGCGCTGCCAGGTCCGGCACCACCTCGTAGCTCCTGACCATGCCGCCGAGCGAGTTGACGTCCGCCACGCCGGCGATGTTGCGCAGTTGCGGACGGATCGTCCACTCGAGCAGGCTGCGTTTTTCCATCAGCGTCAAGGGCCCTTCGATGGTAAACATGAAGATCTCGCCCAGCGGCGTGGTGATGGGCGCGAGCCCGCCACTGACGGACGCGGGCAAGTCCTTCATCACGCCGGCGAGGCGTTCGCTGACCTGCTGGCGCGCCCAGAACACATCGGTGCCATCGTCGAAGTCGATGGTGATGTCGGCAATCGCGTATTTCGATTGCGAGCGCAGCACGGCCTGGCGCGCGATGCCGAGCAGCTCCTGCTCGATGGGGGCGACGATGCGCGCTTCGACTTCCTCGGGCGTCATGCCCGGCGCCTTGAGAATCAGCTTGACCTGGGTCGTGGAGACGTCGGGAAAGGCGTCGATGGGCAGCTGGCGAAATGCCTGCACGCCGGCGGCGGTCATGAGCAGGGCCAGCACCAGTACCAGCAGGCGCTGCGACAGCGCCAGCGCGATGATCCGGGCCAGCATCAGCGGGCTCCCGCGGCGCCTGGCGCAGCGACGGCCGGCTTGCCCAGCCCGGACCAGGCGCCTTTCAAGGCCACCAGGCCCTTGCTCGCCACCGCGTCGCCGGCCTCGACGGCGCCGTGCACCCACACCATGCCGCCGCCGGCGGCGCTGGCCTGCACGGGAACGACGCGAAAGCCGCCAGGCGCGCGCACGAAGAGGAACTGTGCGCTGCCCTGGCGCACCAGGGCCGCTTCCGGCACCGCCACGCTGCCTGCGCGGCGCTCGGGCGCAAGCAGGCTGGCCTCGACGTAGGCATTGATTTTCAGGCAGGGATCACGATCGAGTTGCTCGGCACGCACCTGCAGGGCCTGGCTGGCGCTGTTGACGATGGGCGAGATGGCAATAACACGCAGCATGCTGCAGTTGGCCACTTGCAGGCGATCGCCCACCTTGAGGTGCGGCTGCGCGCGCGCGGCCTGCAGTTCGACCCACAGCGGCGCCGCCTGGCCCAGCCGGGCGATGATGGCGCCGGCGTCGACCTGCTGGCCCGGCTGGACGGGCAATTCGAGCACGGTGCCCGCCGCTGGCGCCCTGACCACCAGCAGCGGCGACAGGCTGCCGGCCTGCGCCAGCGCGCCGACCTGCCGGCTACTCAGGCCAGCGCGGCGCAGGGCCTGGCTGTGTTCTGCCGCCGTCAGCGCGGCAAGCCGCGCCGCCGCCCGGCTCTCGTCGAGCCGGGCACGGGCGATGATGCCATCGCCAAACAGGCTCTCGTCGCGCGCCAGCTTGTCGGCGGCCAGCCGGGCCTGGGTCGCGCTGTGCACATACTGGCCTTGCAGCGCCAGGTAGGGCTGGCTGAACAGAGTGACTAGGGGCGCGCCCGCCTGCACCTGCTGCAAGCTGCTCACATGCAGCGTCTGCACCACCCCGGCCAGCTCGCTGCTGGCGATCCGCTGCGACGCCGGCGCGGCGATCACGGTGCCGGCAAAGCGCGCGCCGTTGCCCTCGGTGCCCGCCAGCGTGGCCAGCGCGGCGGTGACGGCAATGCCGGCGCGGTCGATGTCGGCCTCGCTGAGGCGCAATTGCGGCGCAAGCGCCTGCGCCATCGTGATGGGCGCAAACGCCAGCGCAGACAGCGCAAGCAGGCGTGGGGCGTGAAGGAAGGGAGAACGGCTGGGCGGCATGGCGCGTCATTTCGTCGAGGTGGTCAATGGCGTGCATGGTGGCGGGAAGATATTAAGAAGTTCTTAACAAGCTTCGCTGATCTTCGACGCCATTCAAGCTCAGAGGATTGGACGATGCGTATCTTGTTGACCGAGGACGATCCGCAACTGGGACGCGCCACCCAGATCGGCCTGGAGCAAGCCGGTTACGCCGTCGACTGGGTGCAGTCGGCCGAAAGCGCGCACACGGCGGTGCGGCTGCACCGCTACGCCTGCATCCTGCTCGACCTTGGCCTGCCGCGGCAGGATGGCATGCAGGCGCTGGCGCTGCTGCGCCAGGGGGGCTACGACGGCGCCGTGCTGATCGTGACGGCGCGCGACCAGATCGCCGACCGGATTGCCGGGCTCGACGCGGGGGCCGATGACTTCATCGTCAAGCCGTTCGACCTCGACGAGCTGGCCGCGCGCATCCGCAGCGCGTGCCGGCGGGCGCACGGGCGCGTCAGGACCAGCCTGGTCCACGGCGATATCGTCATCGACGCCGCCGCCCGGCAAGTGCACAGGGCGGGCCTGGCGGTCGCCCTGACGGCCAAGGAGTTCAGCATCCTGCTGATGCTCATTGAGCACTGCGGCCAGGTGATCAGCCGGGAACGGCTGGAGGAAAGCGTGTACGGCTGGGGCGAAGAAATCGAGAGCAATGCGGTGCAGGTGCATATCCACCACCTGCGCAAGAAGCTGGGCAAGTGCCTCATCAGCACCGTCCACGCGGTCGGCTACCGCATCGACAAGGCGGCCCCATGAATGCGCCGCTGTGGCTGGGCAGGGGCCGTCGCTGGTCGCTGCGGCGCACCCTGTTGTCGCTGCTGCTGGGCCTGACGCTGCTGCTGTGGGGCGTGAGCGCGCTGATCGTGTACTTCGATACGCAACAGGAAAGCGAGGCGCTGTTCGACCAGTCCCTCAGCGAGACCGCCCACTTGTTGCTCTCGCTGGCCGACCACGAAGTGCAGGAGCATGCGGCCGGTGCGCCGCTGGTGATGGCGACCCAGGAAAATCACAATCACCGGCAATATCTGCTGTTCCAGATCTGGAGCGCCGACCAGCGTATCTTGTACAGAAACGCCGGGGCGCCCCTGGTCGGTTTTGCCGGACCCGGCGCCAGCGGGTTTTCCTGGGCCCGGGTCGACGGTCAGCAGTGGCGCGTGTATGCCAGCTGGAACAGCAGCCGCCGCCTGCAGATCCAGGTCGCCGAACCGGCCGCGCACCGGCGCGACATCAGCACCCGCTTCGCCCTGAAATTCTTCGGCTTCGCGCTGCTGGCCGTGAGCGTGGCGGGGGTGGCGATCTGGTGGAGCGTCAACCAGGTGTTCCGGGTGCTGCAAGCCTCGGCCGACGAGGTGGCGCTGCGCACGCCGAACGACCTGGCCGAGGTCAGCCTGCGCGGGGCGCCCGACGAACTGGCGCCCTTGCTGCTGGCGATCAATCGCCTGTTCGGGCGGGTGCGCCAGACGATGGCGCACGAACAGCGTTTCACCGCCGACGCCGCGCACGAGTTGCGCACGCCGCTGGCGGCCATCAAGACGAGCCTGCAAGTGATCGAGCGGGCCCGCAACGACGGCGAGCGGCTGGAATTCATCGCCAGCCTGGGCGTGAGCGTCGATCGCGCCACCCGCCTGGTCGACCAGTTGCTGACGCTGGCGCGGCTGGACCCGCTGCAAGCGAGCGTCCCGCCCGAGCAGCACGATATGGCGGTCCTGCTGGCCGGGCAGGTACAGGCCTGGCGCGCCAGCGCTGGCCAGTACCGTCACAGCCTGCAGACGGCACTGGCGCCGGCGACGTGCCCGGTCCATCCCGAGTTGCTGCTGATCCTGGTGCGCAACCTGCTCGACAATGCGTTTCGCTACACGCCGCCGGGCGGGACCGTGGTGCTGGCCTGCCACGGCGACGGCGCTGCCGCCTGGGTCAGCGTGAGCGATTCCGGCCCCGGCATCGCGCCGGCCATGCGCGAGCGCGTCTTCGAGCGTTTTTTTCGGCTGGCCGATGCGAACCGGCCCGGCAGCGGGCTCGGTCTGTCGATCGTGCGCCGCATCGCCGACGTCCACGGCGCCACGGTCAGCCTGTCCGCCGGCCCCGATGGCCGCGGGCTGGCCGTCACGGTGCGCTTCGCCACCGACGGTACTTAACTATTCCTTAATAAGTGGGGGCCACACTGCAACGGTCGTCATCGTTTTGATGGCGCTTTGCTTACGCATCACACAGGAATGGAGTCATCATGAAATGGCGAAACAGTACGACGCACTATGGCGCCTTGCCCGCCGCACTGCACTGGCTGATGCTGTTGCTGCTGGTGGCCGTGTTTGCCAGCATGGAGTTGCGCGGCTATTTTCCGAAAGGCAGCGTCACGCGCGAGGCGATGAAAAGCTGGCATTACACGCTGGGATTGTCGGTGCTGGGACTGGCGCTGCTGCGCCTGGCCGTCAGTTTCACGGCGAAGGCGCCGGCCATTGCGCCGCCGCCTGCACGCACGGTGCTCGTCACGGCGCGGCTGATGAAAATTGCGCTATATGGTTTCATGCTGGGCATGCCGCTGCTGGGCTGGGCCATCCGCAGCGCGGCAGGGGCGGACATCGTGTTCTTCGGCCTGCGCTTGCCGCCCCTGATCGGCGCCAGCGAGTCACTGGCGCACTTGCTCAAGGAACTCCACGAAGCCGGCGCCACCATCGGCTACGTGCTGATCGGCCTGCACGCGGCGGCGGCCCTGTATCACCATTATGTGGTGCGCGATGATACCTTGCGGCGGATGTTGCCCAGATAGCCGTGCGGGCGCCCGGCGCTATGGGCGTGCGGGCGCGTGTGGCGACAAGGCGTGCCGGGTCTTCGGAATCTCCCGCAAGCAGCGCATGATGCCTTCGGCAAACCGGCTTGCCATGCGATCGACGGAATAGTCCAGGCTGGCACGCTGGCAGTTTTCGCGCATGGTGGCGGCGTAGACCGGGTCCTCGATGAGCGCGAGCGCGCAGTCGGCAAAGGCACTCGGGTCATCGTCGGTGATCAGGCCGGTCTTGCCATGCTCGAGGTAGGCGATTTCCGGACTGTGCAATGCCGTACGGGTCGTCAGCATTGGCAGCGACAGGGCGAAGGCGTCAAGCACGTGCAGGCCCACCAGTCCCGGGTTGATGACAAAGCTAGCCAGTTTGAACAGTGCGGCCTTGTCGGTGCCGCGCTTGACGCCCACGCAGTGCATCCACGGACGGGTCAGGGCGGCCACGCGCATGTCCGGCGCGCTCTGGCCGTCGCCGATGACGATAAAGTGAAAATTACCGTGGCGCCGGTGAATCAGATCGGCCGCGGCGATCATGAATTCGGGCTTCTTGTCGGGATAGAGGGAGCCGCAGAACAGGCCGACCGGTGCGCCGTCGGCAATGCCGAACTGCGCGCGCAATGTCGCCAGGTCGTCCGCTGATACCGCGTTCGCTTCGCGCTGGAAGCCGGCCGTGTCGATTGAGTTGTTGAGCAAGGTCGTCCGACTGGACGGGAAGCCGCTGTCCTTCAATACATCAAGCGTCATCGCCGTATACGCAAACCACCAGTCGACCGACTTGATGGTCCAGTTCTTCCAGCGTTCGCGCAATCCGCCCGGCGCCTTGCTCTGGAAGTCGCGGCCATGCCCCCAGAACGCCGTCCGTGTGCGTCCCAGTTTACTTTGCAATATCCAGAAATAATTCGATAGCAGGCGGTTCTCCTGCATAAAGATAACCATGTCGGGTTTTTGCACCGATTTGGGGAGCGGCTGCCAGCATAAATCCTTTTTCTCCTTGATGGGAAAGTACCAGTTATTCACCTGGTGTCCCCAATCAAGCGTCGCCACATCATTTTTAAGAATCTCATCCCCGTATGCTTGTCCATATACCAGTTCGAGTTTGACACCTGCTGCTGCCAATTTTTCCCGCAGCAGCAATAACAATTCTTTCCGGTAATGAAAGATCCGGTATTGAAACAACACGACGACGGGGTCTTTTTTCATTTCCTGCATGGGTCTGTTCACTCAATAGTGGGCGTTGGCGCCGCTTGTCAATAGCGGTATCACGCCAGCCTTTGCAAGACTGGGGCTCGCGCGGACGATCAGCAGAACATGAAGTTCAGCTGTCTCGGGTATTCTTCGCATCCCTCAAGCATATACGCTCATAGCACTTCACTGCAAAGAACAAAAAAATAATTATTTTTTTCGTAGGCATACCGTGGTGCCCAGGATCTGCGCGCGGCGAACCTTGCGCATGATTGCCTCGATAGTGTCATGGCGATTCGGCGGTAACAAATATTAGATATATGAAATATGGGATACACATTTGGTTGTTTTTTCGGGTGGTAACGTATATCTTTTTAAAATATGTTGACACGCAAAATATAGCAGTTAAAATTTGAATAACTAAAAGTATAAGTTTGATATTTCTGTGTGTTTATGTGTGCGAAATGTGACCTGCGATGCCTGATGCGATGAGAGCGAACGAGAATATTTCTGTCATGGTGCTGGGCCTGCGTGGCTTTCCCAATGTTCAGGGCGGCGTCGAAAATCACGCCGAGCACCTGTATACCGAATTGGCGCAAATGGGCTGCGATATCGAGGTGGTGGTGCGCGACAGCTACCAGCCCCACGATAATCCGGCGGCGTGGCGGGGATTGCGGTTTACCCGCCTGTGGGCCCCCCGGAAAAAAACTATCGAGGCAATCGGACACACCTTGATCGGTGTTTTATATGCGGCCTGGCGGCGTCCCGATGTATTGCATATTCACGCGATCGGTCCCGCCCTGATGACACCGCTGGCACGCCTGCTGGGCCTGCGGGTGGTGGTGACACACCATGGGGCCGATTATGAGCGGCAAAAATGGGGGCGATTGGCCAGAGCCGTGTTACGCATGGGAGAGCGCTGGGGGATGCGTTTCGCCAATGAGCGCATCGTGATCTCGCGGGGCATCGCGGACCTGGTACGGGTGAAGCATGGTTGCGGCAGCGTGTTGATTCCAAACGGCGTGACGCTGCGCGAGATCCCGGCCACTACCGGCGCGCTCACTGCCTTTGGCCTGACGCCGAAAAAATACGTGTTGATGGTAAGCCGCCTGGTGCCGGAGAAGCGCCACCTGGACCTGATTGAAGCATTTATCGCTGCTGGACTGGACGACTGGAAATTGGTGCTGGTGGGCGACGCCGACCATCAAGGGGCTTATGCACGGTCGATACGCGCCGCCACTGCTGGCGTGCGGAACGTGGTGTGCACGGGATTCCAGTCGGGCCTGGCACTGCGCGAACTGTATGCGCACGCGGCGATGTTCGTATTGCCGTCGTCGCACGAAGGCTTGCCGATCGCCTTGCTGGAGGCGCTCAGTTATGGCCTGCCGGCGATTGCCAGCGATATTCCGGCCAATCTCGAAGTGCGCAATCCAGGACTGGTTTTTTATCCACTCGGTGACGTCGACAAGCTGGCGCGTCAAATCACGCAAGTTGCCGCCAGCACGCGCAGCGCGGGGCAAGCGGAAGCCGCACGACAGCAGCTTGCCGAGACCTATCGCTGGAGTGCCATCGCCCGTGATACGCGCCAGGTATATCAGCGCATCAAGGTGAAATTGGCGCATGCGCAAGCCAATATCAAGACCGGCGCCGCGCGCGGAGTACGCAAATAGCACCGTATCACAGGCAGCATGGCCGCCCGGTGAAGCCATTGTGGTGGTGGGCGTCATAAATTGCAGTTCGTATTTGCCGTGAATGGCATTCAGGCAATCATGGTATGCCGTGGCAGCGGCCATTTTCGGCTGAATTGCGGCTTGAAAAACAAACATGGTACGACCTGGTATTGGATCGCGGTGTTAACTATAAAAGAGCCCCTGCGGCATGCCTTTCTATGTTGTCCTTTAGACGGAGTACATATTCGTGAACTACAAGAATTTGCTTGCCAGTTTCTCCTTGGCTTTGCTGTCGCTCTCGGCCAATGCAGTGGAAACGGTCACCTTGACGCCGGCCCTTGTGCATACACAGTCGATCATCCTTGACGAGAGTAATACGGTGTTTAGCGCCGCCTTTGTTGGTGGAAACGCAGGTAAATCGTTCCTGGAGGTTCTTAATTTCAGCCTTGATGGGCCCTCCATTCTGGGGTCGTCGCTGACGTCCAAGCTCTCGGGCGGGCATGACCTCGATATTACGTCGTTCGGCCTGTATTCGGGCGCGACCTTGATTGCGGCTGGAACAAGGAATTCGACGGGCAGCATTGAAAGTTGGGGACTTGACGCGGTCACTGCGACAGCAGGTTTGTACTCCCTGCGTGTGGGCGGTGTTGTGGTCGGTAACTTGGGCGTCGCATTTTCTGGCGACGGCTACGTGAGCGCGGTACCGGAACCCGAGAGTGCGAGCATGTTGATTGGCGGTCTGGCAGTGCTTTGTTTTATCGCGCGCCGTCGCAGATCAGGCGATGGAATGCCTGCCGTACGCAATGAACAAGGTCACTGACTGCGCCCATCGCTAATGAGCGAGTTGATGCACTTCACCAGGCAGGATAGTCCGGACCTGTCCTAATTGTACGAATTGACGGTTTCGTCTGCGCGCAGGCGAATCAGCAGCGGAATGAAGAAAGTACGCTGCTCGTAAGCAATATTACGATAACCGGATGTAAATGCCGCGTCCCCTCGACGCTGGCACTGTGCTTGCCGCGACTGATTTCTTATGAATGGGTGTGTGAATCATGAATAATCATGTCGGCTCAACCGTTGTGACGGACCAGGATGCGAGCGTCGCCGCCCCTGTGGGGCATGCGCAAGTGCCGGCGTTTCCGCGCCGTGGCGTGGGCGATTTGGCCGGTTACGGGGCCGCGCACTGGCTCAATGTTTTGAAGATAGCGGATCTGCTGGCCTTGTTACTGGCCGGATTCGGAGGCTATTTTTTGCGCTTCGGTTTTGGGTCGACGATGGCGCCAGCGAGTCACCTGTTCGTTTATCTGGGCACGGTGGTGACCATTGTGTCCTTGCATATTGCGCAGGGATACCGTGCACGCGCGCTTACGTCCCTGTACACCATGATCAGCACCCTGTTTGTGGGCGGCACGTGCGCACTTTGCCTCATTTCCGTCTGCGGCTACCTGTCGGGCAGCCTGCATGAGTATTCCCGACTCTGGTTCGGTTTGACGATTTGCGCGTCGGCCGCGCTGCTGGTGATCAACCGCATCGTTGTTACCCAAGTGGTGCGGCGTGCTATCGCGGCCGACAAGATGTTTGAAACCATCGTCGTGGTGGGGGCCAATGAGCACGCCGTCAAAATGATTCGTGCGATCCGGGTGGCGCACCATGCCAACGTCAAGGTGCTCGGCGTGTTCGACGACCGACTCGACCGGCCGATCCCCGAATCGCTGCGTGTACAAATGTTGGGCAGCACCACGGCCTTGCTGGACTATATTCGTTCCAATTACGTCGACCGTGTCATCGTCGCGCTGCCGTGGGTCGCTTCCGAGCGCATCGATGGACTGCTCAATAAATTGCGCACGGTCCCTGTGCGCATCGACCTGGTGCCCAATGACGTGGTGTGGCGGTTCGCCGGGATGAACATGGAACGGGTCGGCACGGTTCCCGTGCTGACCATCGCCAACGGCCGCGTGGCCGAACAGAGCGGCATCATCAAGCGAGCGGAAGACCTGGTCATATCCAGCGTTTTATTGCTGCTGATTGCACCGTTGCTGTTGCTGATCGCCCTTGCCATCAAGCTCGACAGCAAGGGCCCGGTGATCTTCAAGCAGCGCCGGCATGGCTTCAACAACGATGTGTTCGAAGTCTACAAGTTTCGTTCCATGACCGTCGCCGATTCGGCCAGCAGCGAAGTCAAGCAGGCAACCCGTAACGACTTTCGCGTCACCAAGGTGGGCAAGTTCCTGCGCCGTAGCAGCCTGGACGAACTGCCGCAATTGTTCAACGTGATCCGGGGGAGCATGTCGATCGTCGGGCCGCGGCCCCACGCAGTGCAACACAATATCGAATTTTCTTCGATTATCTCGGAGTATTTTGCGCGCCATAATGTCAAGCCGGGCATCACGGGCTGGGCGCAGGTCAATGGCTTGCGTGGCGAGACCAATACCGTCGACAAGATGCATCGACGGGTGCAGTTCGATCTCCACTACATTGAAAACTGGTCGCTGGCGCTCGATATCAAAATCATCCTGCGTACCGCAATTGCCGTCTGGTTCGACGCCAATGCGTACTGACGCACTGCCCGCCGTCGCTGGTTCAGTTCTGCCGCAGCGGGTGAGGGTAGGTGTAGGGCTTGTATTGGTCCTTGGTCGTGAGGAAATACTCGCGATTGAGGGCGATCGACGCTTCGCACAGGCTGGTCACGGGTTTGCTGATGCTTTCGGCGATGTAGGCCTGGCTGATCTGGTCCTGCACCGGATAGGTGCCGCACGCAGCGCCCTCGAGAAGCAGCGCGACAGGGTAGGCAATATTGCTCGTGTACGTATTGTGGAAAACCACGCCGTCACCACCCCGGATGCCGATCGCAGCGAAATTGCGGCCCGCGCTGAGGATGGCCGAAAACGTGTTGTCGTAGATTTCCCAACTGCGCGTACCGCGCGGCGCGCTCGACAGTCCGTGCGCATCGACTTGCGAAAAATCCTTGGTCAAAGTGTTCGCCACGGCCGTATTGCGGCGAAAAACATAGCGGGCGCCGTTGTTGGCGGCGATGTGATGGCGGTTGCCGGACATGTAATTATCTTCGACAAAAACGGCATTGGCCGAGCCCAGTTCGAGCGCGGGCCAGGTGCCATCGCCGAACACGACGACACCGTAGCCCAGGTTGTGCACGGTCGCGTTGTAGTTATCGATAAATTGACTGTTGTAAATAACGCCGCGCTGCCTGATCGCGCCGCGCACTTCAATGCCGGCGAATACGAACTTGGTGAACTTGGCGTTCGACACGCGGAAATCGACGCAGCCGTTGATCAGGCCCAGGCCGCGGTCTTCGCTGTAGGGCAGGTTGGCGCCAGCGAGGGTCATGCCGGAAAAATTTGCCTGCTTGCCGTTGCCGCAATCGAAACGCACCAGGTAGGTGTTGACCGCGACTGCGCCGCTTCGTTGCAGGATGGTGGCATCGATGCCCGCGCCTTTCAGGGCGATCCCCGCCGCGATGGAAAGCTGCTTGGTGCCCCAGTCGCAGGTGCCGGCGGGAATGTTGACTGTCTGGCCCGTCCGCGCAAGGGCGACCACGGCCTGAACGGCTGCGAACTCGCAACTTGCCGGCGTGAGCATGACGGCTACGGCGGGGGCGGCCGTAGTCGGCGGCGCGGCGCCAGCGACCAGCAGCAGGGTCGAGCAGGCCACGGCGATGCAGCGTGCCGGCAGGGGCGCGGACGCCGAAATACAGTGCGTAAAAATCATGGTGAATTCTCCGAAAATTGCTTGAATGCGCGTCGTCCAGGGTGCGTGGCCGATGACAACACGGCGCTTTGTAGCGT
Organism: Massilia sp. DWR3-1-1; assembly: GCF_049898325.1. NCBI lineage: Bacteria > Pseudomonadati > Pseudomonadota > Betaproteobacteria > Burkholderiales > Oxalobacteraceae > Massilia > Massilia sp. DWR3-1-1. The sequence goes on from NZ_JAFCXL010000004.1 coordinate 170,804, forward strand.
GTCGGCGCGATGGTGAAAATTATCTATGGAAATATAAGTTTCCCGATGGAAAAATAATAGCACGCAGAAATCTTGCTCTGTACGATTACTTCAACAAGGACGTATTTGTTGGTTTTTGGCCCGTAAGATTTTTCCTATAGTAAATACCCGCGGGATGAACCCTGATAATCCCTGCTCTAGAAAAAGTTTGAATCAATGCCTTTTTATCATCCGGTTTTGCGTTTATCTCAAGGCGACATGGCGAACATCAGTGCGCAGCGGCGCCCATTGAGTGATGGGGAGGGGCAACAGCAAGCGGGTTTCGTGCAGGGACTGCTTGGTGTTACTTCACCACTATTTTTGATTGGCCTTTGCTTGAGCACGCCGGCCCAGGCGCAGCTCAATAGCGATGTATTGCGGCCGTCGATCGGCTTGACGGCCAGCGTCGATTCAAACGTGCTGGGCTTGAGCAGTCCCGAGGCGGCCCTGGCGGCTACCGGCACGCGCAGCTTATCGGACAGCGCATGGACCGCGTTTGCGGGTGTCGATTATCGACAATTGTTCGGACGCCAATTAATCACGGCAAATGTGGCGAACAGTCGTACAAAATTTAACCGTTTGTCGCGCCTCGATTACCGGGGTGAAAATGCGAATGCCGATTGGGCCTGGCAATTGGGAAATAACTGGAATGGCAATGCCGGCTATTTCCGAACCGTGACGCTGGCCCCGTTCACCGATTTTCACGTGCTCGACAGCAATACCAACACGATGTCTCGCCGCTACCTGAGCGCCGCCTGGCGCATCCACCCCGACTGGCAACTGCACGGGGAGGCGACGCGTTACGCCGTCGATTACAGTTTGCCCGTTCAGCGGCAATATGACCGTAGCGAGAACCAGGGGGGAGTGGGCCTCGACTACACGACGCGTTCTGGCAACAGTGTGGGAGTGCAGTGGCGCCTGCTCATTGGCCATTTGCCCCATCAACTGCTGGGCGTCGATCGACTGGCCAACGACTACCGCCAGCAGCAGATCGAACTCAAATCGGACTGGCAGGTGAGCGGCAAGAGCCATCTCAAGTTCGCCGGCAGCCTTGTCGAGCGTCGCCACGAGGTCTATCCGGAGCGTAATTTTCGGGGCTACAACGGCCGCATGACGCTCACCGTTGCGGCCACTGGCAGCACCCTGATCACCGTTGCCACCTGGCGTGAAACGGGGATTTTCGACGAATTGTCGACCGTCTATTCCACCAATCGGGGTAGTCAACTGGGCGCGCGCTGGAATGCCACCAGCAAAATTACCGTTGAGGGAACGCTGCGGCGCGAAAGTCGCGACTTTACCCGGTCGGTGCAGTTCAGTACCGCGCCCGATTACCGCGATGTTTTGCGCACCAGCCAGCTTTCGGTGAAATATGTGCCGCTGGCCCGGTTGAACTTCGAATTGCTTGTGTTCGACTCAGGCAAGGGAAATAGCAGTGGGCTGGGTGAATATGCGCGCCACGGCGCCAGTTTAAGCTCGCGTTACCAATTTTGACGGCAGATAGAATGTCGCTTGTGCACATTACGATATAAAAGTGTTCTTACTCGTTGACACTATAATAATATTTAAATACACTAATTTCAGGTTTGACCTTAATGACTGCGACAATGAACCTGCTGCGAAACAGGCGCTTCGTCCTTGCTTTTCTTCATAAAAAAATGATGAATCCCCGATGGTGTACACGATGGATGCGGCATGGAATGGTGCTTGCCAGCATGCCATTTTTTATCGGCTGTCATGGCGACGAAAGCAAAAGCGTGGGCCAGGCGCTTGCCACGGTTAACGGCAACGATCTGACAATTCACCAGGTCAATGCGGAACTGCGCGCGGTGCCCGTGACAGGCACGCCGGTGCACATGCAGCAGCGCGCCTTGCAGCAGGTGATCGAGCGCGAATTGCTTGCCGCGCAGGCAGTAAAAGTCAAACTCGACCGCGACCCGGTGGTATTGATGGCGATCGAGCGTAGCAAGGCGCACATATTGGCGCAGGCTTATTTGCGGGGCCGGGTGGGCAGCGCTGTCAAGCCAGCCAGGTCGGAGATTGATGCTTATAAAAATGATAATCCCTTGGTGTTTGCAAATCGCAAGCTGTACAGCCTGCGCTACCTGTCGATGCCGACGGCAGCGTTGAACAAGGAGGTTGAGGCGCTGGCCGATCAAGCGCAAACGCTCGATGAACTGGCCGCGCTGCTGCGAGCTCGCAAGATTGCATTTGGCGAAAGCCAGTCCTACCGCTCGAGTGCCGAACTACCGGCGCAACTGCTGTCGAACCTCGACCGGTTGGGCCGGCGGCCCCTGTTCATCATGCGTGACGGCGGGCTCGGTCTGCTGGTATCGCTGGCGTTTGTCAAGGATGCACCCGTGGTCGGTGAGGAAGCCTCGCAGCAGGCAGAACAGTATCTCAGTCAGCGCAATGCAGTGCAGCTGGCGCAAAAAGAAATAAGCCGCCTGCGCCAGCAGGCAAGCATCACGTACGCCAAGGGGAGCGAGCCCGTCTCTGCGGCCGCGGCGCAGCCAGTCGCGGGAGCCATCGAAGGCGGAATATCGGGTTTGCGCTGATGAAGCCAGTCTGTCCACATTGAATTTTTTTAAAGAGTTGCCCATGAAAATCCTTATTTCTCTCCTGCTGGCCGGGATGCTGGCCGCACCTGGCGTGGACGCGGCGCCACTGGGCGCCGGCGACATGCTCCGGATCACCGTCTATGGCAGCCCCGACCTGACCCTCGAGACACGCCTTGCGGACAGCGGAAAGATCAATTACCCGCTGCTGGGCGACGTCGAACTGGGCGGCATGGAGCCTGCCGCAGCCGAACGCGTGATCGCCAGGCTGCTGTCCTCGCGCGGCTACGTCAAGCAGCCGCAGGTGAACGTGCTGGTCGTGACCATGCAAAGCCAGCAGATTTCCGTGTTGGGCAATGTGCTGCGGCCCGGCCGCTACCCGATGGAGGGGCGGCGCTCCCTGCTCGACGTGCTGGCATTGGCGGGCGGCATCAATGCCGATGGCGGCGATATCGCCACGGTGGTCAGCACGCGCAACGGCAAGTCAGTCAAGCAACAGATCAACATCCCCGAGATGATGCGCAGCGCCGACCTGACGCAAAACGCCGAACTGAGCGGCAGCGATGTCGTCTACGTCGAGCGCGCCCCGAAGTTCTATATCTATGGCGAGGTCCAGCGGCCTGGGGTGTACCGGCTTGAACCGAACATGACGGTGGTGCAGGCCCTGTCGACGGGTGGCGGACTCAGTGTGCGCGGTACCGAGCGCGGGGTGCGTATCAAGCGCCGCGACGGCGCCGGCACCTTCAGGGAACTGACTGTGAAACAAGACGATCTGCTCATGCCCAACGACGTTGTGTATATCAAGGAAAGCCTGTTTTAGGCAGCCAGTGGGCAGCAGTGTCGGCCAGTCCCGTCGCCGGGCGCGCAATCTCCGCCATCAGTTTTACAAGGAATAACATGACTTTCCAGCAAATTCTTTCCATCCTGCGGGCACGCCGGTACACCGTCCTGCTGGCAATGGCGGTGATCATCGCCGCCAGCGTCGCCATCAGCCTGTTGCTGCCAAAAAATTACGAGGCGTCGACCAGCCTGGTGGTCAACTTCAAGGCCACCGACCCGGTCTCAGGCACGCTGGTGCCGTCGACGATGATGACGGGATTCCTGGCGACCCAGGCCGACATCGTGCAGAGCAAGGCGGTGGCGCTGGCCGTGGTCGACACCCTGCACCTGGCGGACCTGGCCGATACCAGGGCGCAGTTTCACGAGGCGACCGAGGGCGTCGGCGATATCCGCGACTGGCTGGCGGGGCTGTTGTTGAAGAAACTCGCCGTCGTGCCCGCCCGCGAAAGCAACGTCATCACCGTCAGTTTCACGGGCGCCAATCCCGAATTTGCTGCAACGGTGGTTAATGCCTTCGCCGCCGAGTACCAGAAAGCATCGGTTCGTTTGAAAGTGCAACCACTCAAGCAGGCATCGGCCTACTTCACGGAGCAGATCAAGGATTTGCGCGACAAGCTCGAGCAGGCGCAGGCGCGCCTGTCGAAGTATCAGCAGGAAAAAGGCCTGGTCAGTGTCGATACCCGGCTCGATGTCGAATCGGCGCGCCTGAATGAGTTGTCCTCGCAATTGGTGGTGGTGCAGGCGCAGGTGGCCGACGCCACGTCGCGCCACAGCACCAGGCTGGGCGCCGCCACGGAAAGTCCCGACGTGGTCAGCAATGCGCTCGTGCAGAATCTGAAAGCGTCGCTGTCCCAGGCAGAAGCGAACCTGGCACAACTTGAACAGCGGCTGGACGTCAACCATCCCCAGTACCAGGCTGCCAAGGCCGAGGTCGACAAGCGCCGCGCCGAACTGGGCGCGCAGGTGGGCATCGCGTACGGCAGCCTGGGCAACAACAGCCGCATCGCCCGGCAGCGCCAGGCCGACCTGAGCGCCGCCCTGGCCGCGCAGAAAGCGCGCATCCTGGAACTGAACCGGGCACGCGATGAGATGTCAGTGCTGGCCCATGACGTCGACGGCGCCCAGCGCACCTACGATGCGGCGATCGCGCGCTTTTCCCAAACGAGCATCGAAGGCGGCGCCAACCAGCCCGATGTGGCCGTCCTGAGCCCGGCCTTGCCGCCGATGAAGCCTTCATCGCCGAAGCTGCTGCTCAACATTGTGATATCGATCGTGTTCGGCGCCGGCTTCGGCCTGGGCCTTGCCCTGCTGCTGGAGATGATGGACCGCCGTGCCCACTGCGCCGAGGACGTGGCCGCCTTGCAGATCGCCGTGCTGGGCGAGTGGCACCACCCGCGCCCCGCGCGCCGGGGCCTTGCCCGCCTGGGCGCACGGATTTTTCGCCGACCAACGCAGCCTGCCTGAGAGAAAATAATTATGTCGATCGATACACCCGCCGCACAGCCGGCAAAGGCGAACGGCGCCGCCAAGGATCTCAGTATCGGCCGGATGTTGCTCGATATGGGCAAAATCACCCCGGAAGGTGCGGACCGCGTGCTGGCTTTGCAGTCCGAACAGGGCCTGCGTTTCGGCGAGGCTGCCCAGCAACTGGGATTGGCGTCGGCGGGCGACGTCGCCCAAGTCCTGGCCAGCCAGTTCGACTACCCGTATGTGCAGGCGAGCCAGTCCGGCTTCGACCCGGCGCTGGTGGCCGCGCTCGATCCGTTCGGCGCGCAAGCGGAAATGCTGCGCGCCCTGCGCGGCCAGTTGACGGTGCGCTGGTTTGCCGGCAAGCACAAGGCGCTGGCCGTGGTGGCCGTCGATGCCAGCGCTGCGGCGTCGGCGCTGGCGGCCAATCTCGCCATCGTGTTTGCGCAACAGGGCCAGCGCACCGTGCTGGTCGATGCGAATATGCGCGCACCGCGCCAGCAGGGGCTGTTCAATCTGCCGGCCGGAACGGGCCTGTCCGACGCGCTGGCCGGGCGCGCGCCGCAGGACGGCATCACGCCGGTGGCGCCGTTCGACAAATTGTCGCTGCTGGGCGCCGGGCCGCAGCCGCCGAATCCCCTTGAACTGCTGGCACGGACCAGCTTCGGCGAACTCAACGAGACTCTGGCGCGCGATTTCGACGTGGTGCTGTATGACGCGCCCGCATTCTCGTCCAGCGCCGATGCGTACGCCATCGCCGCCCGGACCCGCGGTGTGCTGCTGGTAGTGAGCAGGAGCGTCTCGCGCCAGGCCGACATCCGCGAGATCCGCGCCCAGCTGCTGCGTGCCGGTATCGAGGTCGTTGGCGCGGTCCTGGTCGACATCTGATGCGTTTCGCCTTGCTGCCCGTTGCCGGCGTGCGCGCCGGCATGCGCCACGCGGCGCGGCCGGAATGGCTGCTGCTGTGGGGCGGCCTGGCCGCGCTGTATGTGCCGACCCTGTATCGCCTGCTCACCGAGGTGTGGAACAAGCCGGCGCAGGCGCACGGCCCGATCATCCTGGTCCTGGCGCTGTGGCTGATGTGGCGCAAGTGGCAGCTGCTGCGCGCCGCGTGCGGTGGCGACCGCCCCAGCGGCTACGGCTGGATGCTGCTGGCGCCGGCGCTGCTGCTGTACGTGGTGGGCCGCTCGCAGCAAATCCTGCTGTTTGAAATCGGCTCGGTCCCCGTGCTGCTGGCGGCGGTGCTGCTGCTCAAGCACGGCCCGCGCGCCCTGCGCCTGCAGTGCTTCCCCCTGTTCTTCATGCTGTTCATGGTGCCGCTGCCGGAAGCGGTGGTGAGCGCGCTGACCATGCCGATGAAGCTGGCCGTGTCGCTGGTGACCGAAAAGATGCTGTACGCGGCCGGCTATCCGGTCGGACGCCAGGGCGTGATCTTGCAGGCGGGGCAGTACCAGTTGCTGGTGGCCGACGCCTGTGCGGGCCTGCAGACCGTGTTCACGCTCGAGGCGATGGGCTTGCTGTACCTGAACCTGGTGCGCCATGCGGCCAAGCTGCGCAATACGGTGCTGGCCCTGTTGATCGTGCCTGTTTCCTTCGCCGCCAACGTGATCCGGGTCACCGTGCTGGTGCTGGTGACGTACTACCTCGGCGAGGCGGCGGGGCAGGGCTTCATTCACCAGTTCGCCGGCATGGTGTTGTTCGTGAGCGCCTTGCTGCTCATTCTCTCCGTGGACGGCGCCCTGGGCGCGCTATTGCCCTTCCACGCCGGCGGCAAACGTGCGCGCGCCGTCCCGGCCGGCGCAGGCCAGCATGAGTAGCCGCCTGCGCGTGAGCGCTGCCATGGCGCTGCTGATGGCGGCGGGCGCCGTCGGTGCCTGGGTCGCCACCCCCACGCGCCGGCTTGCCGATACACTTGCGCGTGTCGACATCGAGCGCCTTATACCGGCCAGTTTCGACGGCTGGCAGGTCGATGATGCAATCGCGCCGCTGCAGGTCGATCCCGGCCAGCAAAGGCAACTCGGGCAGCTCTATTCGCAAACACTGGCGCGCACCTACCGCAACGCGCGCGGCGATCAGGTCATGCTGGTGATTGCCTACGGCGCCGAGCAGAACGACACCATGGCCGTGCACAAGCCGGACGTGTGCTATCCGGCGCAAGGGTTCGACATCATCAAGGCGCACGATGGCTTGCTCGACACCGGTTTCGGCGTGGTGCCGGTGGCGCGCCGGGTCGCCCGCCAGGGCCGCCGTTACGAGCCGCTCACTTACTGGATCCGGGTGGGGGACACAGTCGACGCGACCGGCTTGCAACGCAAGCTCACCCAACTGAAATACGGCATGATGGGCGCGATCCCCGACGGCTTGCTGTTCCGCATTTCCAGCTTCGGTCCCGAGCAGCAGGCCTTTCCCCTGCAGGACCAGTTTGCGCGCGCATTGCTGGCGGCGCTTGGTCCTGGCGGCCGCACGTTCGTCATGGGGCGCGCCGCGCCAGCGCTGGCCGCGCAGCCCGGAGGCGCGCAATGAAGATGCCGCGCATTCCCCGGGTGGCGTATTCCGTCACCAGCCAGGGCCTCGTTTCCGCCTGCAATTTTCTACTGTGCCTGGCGCTGCTGTACTTTGCCGAACCCCGCTATTACGTGGCGTTTCTCCTGTTTCTTAGTGTGGTGCAATTGCTCACCGGTTTGCAAAATGCCCTGTTTATCTCGCCGGTGGGGGTGCTGGTGCCGCGCATGCAAGCGGCCGAGGTGGCGCGCACGGAAAAAGCCGCCTACCGCCTGGCCGGCCTGGTGGCGCTGGCCGGCCTGCCGTTCATCGCCTACTTTTTTACCGAGCCGCCCCGCCTGGACGGGGCCGCCATCGCGCTGATCACGGCAGTGTTCCTCAGCACCATCCTGCTGCTGCAGCGCGAGATTGCCCGCAATGCCTGCCTGGTGCGGGCCGACCTGCCCATGCTGGTCAAATACGATGCCCTGTATTTTCTGCTGGCGATGGCGCTGGCGGGCGTGGCGGTCGCCCTGCATGCGCTCACGTTTGTGGTGGCCGTGCTCGCCTTTGCGTTGCCGGCCTGCCTGACACGCTTTTCGCGGCCGCAGTGGGCGCCATCGCGCGCGGTGGTGGCGGACGCCGCCTTGCCTGCCTTCGCGCCGCAGTTCTGGGATGAAGTCAGGCAGGTGGTGCGTTGGTCGGTGCCCGGCGTGGTGGTGACCTGGCTCTACAGCAGTGGCTTCTGGTTCATCCTTGAGCATACCCAGGATACGGGCACGGTCGCCAGCATGGGCGCGGCGCGGTTGCTGTTCGCGCCGGTGGGCTTGCTGATTCAGGGCTGGCTGATGCAACTGCGTCCGCTGTCGGTGGCGATGGCCAGCGCTGGCCGGGCAGGCGAACTGCGCCGCACGGTGTTGCGCCACAGTTGCCTGGGCGCCCTGTGCGTGGGCCTGATCACTGCCGCCGGCTGGGTCTTGTTGACCTGGTTTCCCGAATGGCTGCCGCGCTCGATGCGCAGTGCCGGTGTCATCGATTATGTGATCGTGTGGGGCATCTATTTCGCCGTGTTCTGGTTCCGCTCCGGCATTTCCACGCTGCTGCTGGCGCGGGTTGCGGGTTTCAAGACTGTATTTTTCGCCAACCTGCTCGTGTGCATCGCGTTTTATGCCATGTTTTTTGTCTCGCTCAACCGGGTGCCTCTGCCCCTGTCGCTCAGCGGCCTGATCGTCGCTGAACTTCTGATGCTGTACCTTCTCAGTAAATACCTCCATGACTGACACTCCCACCGCCCTGATTGATGTGCTGGTCTGTACCTACCAGCGTCCGGAATTGCTGCGCAAGACGCTTGACGGCATTGCGCGCTGCGCTGCCACCGTGGAGAGCGTGCGGATCGTTGTGGTTGACAACGACCACCAACAATCGGCACGCGAGCTCACGCGAGCGTGGGCGGCGCAGTCCGGCATTCCCCTGGAATATTTCTCGCAGCCCCAGCAAAACATTTCGCTGACCCGCAATGTGGCACTCGATAAGGTGACGGCGCCGTGGATCGCCATGATCGACGACGACGAGGTGCCCGATCCCGACTGGCTCTCGGCGCTGCTGGCGGCGGCGACGCGCTACGATGCCGATGTCGTATTCGGGCCGGTCATCTCGCTATTTGACAGTCGTGCACCGGCCTGGGCGACGCACGACGCGATGTTTCAACGCAAGCGATTTGCAACGGGGACGGCCATGCCACTGAAGGAAATGCGCACCGCCAACTCATTACTGCGGGCCTCGCGCCACTTGCAGGACGGCTTCCGCTTCGACCCGGTGCTGGGCTTGTCGGGGGGCGAAGACTCGGAACTGTTCGCGCGCATGCATCGAAGCGGCTACAGCATGGTGTGGTGCGATGAAGCGTGCGTTCGGGAATGGACGCCCCCCTCCCGCACGACCGTGCGGTGGGTGCTCAAACGCACCTTCCGTATTGGTTCCGTGGACGCGTTTAACCGCCGCCGTTCGCGCCGGCTTGCCAACGTGCTCGGTGGACTGTTCAAGTATTCCATCATCTTCGTGCAAGGGATGGTGCAGGCGCTCTTGTGGGCGCCCCTATCCAGAGCCCGCAGTCTGCTCGGAATGCGCCGTGCCGCGATGGCGGCCGGATTTTGGTATGGCCTGTACGCTGGACCGTATCTCGAGTACCGCAGTGCCGGCGTCAGTGTAAAGCATTCCCAATGAAACCAGTGACGGTCATGCGTGTTCCTGCTGCCGGTGCGCAAGCGCAGAATCTGCCCGGCGCTTGGCGATGGCTGGCCACACGCCGCTTGCTACCGTTGTTTTCGGCGGTGGCCTCTGAGCCCCGCCGCCCACGGCTGGGGCAGGGCGCGGAAAGCAGGGACAGGCTTTGCTTGCTTGCCTGGTGTGGCCATGTGCAAAAAATTCGCTCATCAGCGCGCTGCTGTGTAACAAAGAAACCTGCCCTATGAACGCGCTCACATTGATCACCCCGCAGGACGATCAGGCGCAACGCCGCCTCAATGCCATTCTGGGCGTCCAGTTGCAGATTTGTGTATTCATGGGCCTGGCCGGCTTCGGCGCAGCCGATGGCGCGGACGCCAGCAGTGGTGGTCGCCAGCTAATCTGGGGTGCAATGGCCGCGCTTTCCATCGGCTACCTGGTCATGGTTGCGTTGGCTGGACGTGAACAGCGTTGTTCTTTTGGAAGTTGGCCAATCGCCGCGCTGCTGGTTTATGTGGGCGCATCGACGTTTTGGTCGGTTGCCCCCGCAGTGACGGCCAAGCGTACCATCTTGCTTGCAATCATGATCCTTGTCTGTGGTGTCGGCGTCGGCCGATGGAACAGGGACTGGCAGAAAGACCTGTTCTCGAAATTGCTGGCAAAGCCCTTGGCGTTATTGCTGGGCCTGTCCTTTCTGGTGACGCTGATCGCGCCTGGCCGAGCCTTCACAGACATCGGGTGGCGCGGCATTACCAATCATAAGAACGAGGCCGGCCAAATGGCAGCGGTTGCAATCCTGCTGCTGCTGTATGGCACCTGCCACGAAAAGCTGGGGCTAAAGTTACGCGCAACATTACTTGTCATGGTATTCGGTGGCCTCCTGATGGCCAAGAGCACGACTGGTTTGCTAAGCCTTGTTTTTGCCGTTGCTTTTACAGAGATCACCATGCTGCGGTCTAGCATTCGTCGCCTGGCCTCGTGGCGGATTCCCTTGGCCATTATTTTATTAACAAGTAGCGCTCTTCTGTTCTTCGCATATCTGCTCAATTTTCTTCCTTCCGCTGCCAAGATGTATTCTGAAATTTTTAACGTACTCGGAAAATCGGAAACATTTACCGGGCGGACGGCCATCTGGGACCTGGTGCTGGCAGAGTCGCGGTTTCACAATCCATGGATCGGCGGTGGATATGGTGCGTTCTGGGTCGGACGCAATAGTCTTTCTGGTTATGTGCTGATGGGGGGAGGCGTTCTATATCCGGGCCAATCGCACAATGGATATGTCGACATCTACAATGATCTTGGATTCACTGGGTTAGGTATTATGGCGATCCTGCTCATGGTGGCGCTAAAAAATACATTACGAGTCTTATCTTTGAATCACCCTGAGGGGCGGTTACATTCGGCGATATTGCTTATGTGTATTTTTCTCAATCTTGGCGAGAGTACTTTCCTTCGCGGAACGGGCCTGATGGGTTTAATTTTCCTCGCAAGCTTGATAAGAATGGATGCAATCGTTAGACAGGATCGGCGTGACGCCAGAAGAGTGAAAGAATCGCAATTGTTGCTTTAGTTTTTGAACCTTAAATATATACTTTCAATTGAAATATAATTTAAAAATTTACAGCTGCAACTAGATTTTTAAACTCGAGGCAATATATTTTAAAATTGGTTTGGTGGCGTGCCCATTCGGTGGCTTTCAAAGATTAGTTGAGCGTCGGTAATATTTAACAGTTTTGGTATTTTTTGAAGAAATTAAGGATGGTATGAGACGTATAGTGGCGCTAGATATCGCTAAGGGATTCGCCATTATTTGCGTGGTATTAGGGCATGTTGTGTCGAGAGGAACCGTGGCCGGAGCGGAATGGTACTCCCTACTCAAGACTGCACTGTATTCGTTTCATATGCCGCTCTTTATGAGTTTATCCGGTATGGCGTTAGGCCTGTCATGGAGGCACCGGAGTTCGTGGGGTCAAGTAAGCGAGTTGGTTAAAAGCCGTATTCGGACATTGATGGTGCCATACGTCATATTTGGTCTCGCTATCGTTGCGGGGAAACTTATCTTGATGAGGTTCATTCATATTGATCATCCGCCAGAAAATTTTTTGAATGGTGTTCTCGACATCGTTCTGTATCCAGCGATGTCAGCATCCGTATTTCTTTGGTATATACAAGTCCTGGCGATGTACTTTTTGGTATTCCCCTGGTTACTTCAATATAATGCTTCAAAAATGCCCTGGGCCTTGTTGGGAATTTCGATCATACTCAATCAGTATGGATGGACTCCCCTGTTAAACATGGCTGGCTTCGTTGAATATTTGCCGTTCTTTTCGGCTGGCATATTGATGGGGCAGAATTGGGGAAAAATCGGTGCGACGATCCTGGCACCTCGCTATTCGATCATCTGGTTTTTCTTGTTTTCATTAGCTATTTTTTACAATGGATTTTTTGAAATTCTACCAAAGTGGTTTATCGGGACATTGTCTATTCCTGCAGTGCTGAGCATCGCTCAAGCGGTTTGCGGGCGGCTTGCAAGATTTTTGGAATTTTTTGGTAATCACACTTTTTCAATTTATCTGATGAATACAATTTTCATTGGGCTCGCCAAAGCGCTGTTATTTATATTTATTCCATGGCGAGATGCATACTTCATCATATATTTTATAATCTTGTCTGTTTCAGGATTAATGCTGCCTGTCTTGATAAAGTCCCTGCTGAGCAGGAATTGCCCCAACGTTTCTGCTTATATATGATTGCCGAGATTGAGGATATATGGTGAAAGAAAATTCTGTTGCTGGTCAGGCATTTAGCTACCGCGCCGAAGTTGATGGTTTGCGCGCGATTGCCATCATCCCTGTGGTTTTATTTCACGCAGGCATCGCACGTGTCACTGGAGGATACATCGGGGTCGATGTCTTTTTCGTTATATCGGGCTATCTGATCACGTCAATCCTGGCGCGCGAGATTTCTGAGGGACAGTTTTCGACGAGCGCTTTTTATGAGCGCCGGATACGGCGGATTTTCCCTGCACTCTTGCTCATGTTCGCGGTGTGCTCCGTCATCGCGGCCGCATTATTGATGCCACCCGATTTCCGCGCTTTTGCGCGTAGCGTCGTGGCGAGTGGGCTCTTTTCCTCCAACCTTCTTTTTTGGGCGGAAGGCGGCTACTTTGACACGGCGGCGGAATTAAAGCCCTTGTTGCATACCTGGTCGCTCTCTGTGGAAGAACAGTTCTACATCGTATTTCCAGGTCTCCTACACGTCTTGCTGACGCGCGTGCGGCACTGGAAAATCGCCATGAGCGCTATTTTCCTCGCATCGCTGTCTGCCTGTGTGTTTTACACGATCAGTAAGCCGAGCGCGGCGTTTTACTTGCCCATGTTTCGCGTGTGGGAACTCCTCGCCGGTTCTTTCGTTGCCCTGTCGATCGGATTTGTGGAAGTGAGCACTGCGCGACTGCGTTCCTGTCTGGCACTAGCCGGACTCGCAGCGATCGGGTGGGCCGCCTTCACTTTCGACAGCACGACGGTCTTTCCGGGCTTTCATGCCTTGTTTCCCTGCATCGGCGCGGCACTCGTCATTGGTTACTCAAACAAGACCATGGTTGGCACTGTGTTGGGCGCCGCGCCGCTGGTGTGGATCGGGAAAATCTCGTACTCGCTCTATCTCTGGCATTGGCCAATCCTTGTCTTCATGAAGTACTACGCCATGCGTGACTTGACGACGGAGGAGAAATGGGCTGCTGTGTGCCTGTCAGTGCTCGCCGCCTATGTGTCCCTGCGATTTGTCGAGACCCCTTTCCGGGTCAACAGATTTGCAGCCGTGCCCCGGTCGCTTTTCAAAGGCGCATTGCTTGCGATGAGCTGTTTTGTCCTGGCGGGCCTGACCACCTACGCAGCCAATGGTTTTCCTGGCCGCTTTGCGGCGAATGTCCAGGCCATGGCCAAGGGCGCTAGCGACACCAATCCTGAACGCCGGCGCTGCGACAACCGAACCGTGCGCGATGTGGCAAGCGGATACGTCTGTACGATCGGCACATCGAGCGCCAGAACCACGTTTGCAGTGTTTGGAGACAGCCTGGGCGACGCCCTCATACCCGGCATCGACAGCGCAGCACACGATGCTGGCAAGCACGGCATGGTCTTGACGAGTTCCGGTTGCTACCCCTTGGCGGGTGTTGTTGACGTCAATAAGCGAGGCGATCGATCGTGCGGCGATTTCGTTAATGCCAGCATCAAGTTAATGAGAGACACGCCGTCCATTACCGACGTGATCCTGGTTGGGCGCTGGACCAGCGCTGCGCTAGGCACACGGTTTGGCGCATCGCAGGGCGTTAACTGGTTCATCAACGACGACCAGTCCCGCGAGCGCAGCTATCCGGAAAATATGCGGGTATTCGACCGTTCGCTCACGCGCACCGTCGAATTACTGAAAGGAAAGCGCGTGCATATCGTTGCCTACATTCCGGAACAGCCCATCGATCCGCCTCGCACGCTCGCCCTGTGTACCTATCTTGGTCGGAATTGCCCGACTGGAATTGCAATTGCGCAATTTTACCAACGCCAACTGTTCGTTCGCAGTATTGTCGATCGCCTCGCTGAAAGCCGCGATGTGAGTGTCATCGATGTTGGTTCAAAGTTGTGTTCTCCATCCGGTTGCAAGCTCGTCGATGGTGACAGTATTTTATACAGCGACGATAACCACTTGAGTCGCGCGGGAGCGCTCTACATCAAACCATTGTTTTTTCCCGTTTTCGCCGCGCGAAAAACAAGTGAAGTTAATTTGCAGACCAGCCTCGCTCAGCGTGAATGGCGCGCACAGTAGTCTCAGTAGCCTCACGAATTTATGGGTTCAAATATACCCGCCGCTGTATTTATTCTGTAAGTTGTCTGCAGCTTGGGCCCGGAACATATGACTGCGACGCGCAGAGGTGATGTCGTTGATGTGTACGGATCCGTTGCAATGAGTCTGCATCGGATTCAAAAAATAAAGGGGTTTTAATGGTAGTTATTACAGTTTCTTATTTTTTCACTATCTGGGAATGCCAATGATTGGATCGCTGCAAGATTATAAGGCCTACCTAAAGGCCGATTGTAAGTCGATGGGCATCGAGGACACGTTGGTTCGTCGACTGTTTGATGCGCGCTGGGATTACGTGAGAACACTGCGGCGCCTTGAATATCTGACCAACTGCCGTAAAAGCCAAATTTTGCGGGCCTATTTTCGATTGCGCTTGCTGCAGAAAGGTACCAAGATTGGCTATTCTATACCCATCAACGTTTTTGGCCCAGGGTTGGCCTTGCCACATCGTGGCGACATAATCGTTAACGATAAAGCGAAGATTGGAAAAAACTGTCGCGTTCACGTCGGTGTAAATATTGGCACCCAAGCCGGACCAATCTCCAAAGTGCCAACCATCGGAGACAACTGCTATATAGGACCCGGGGCAAAGTTGTTTGGCGATATCGTTATCGGCAACAACACCACAATTGCAGCGAATGCCGTGGTCAATAAATCGTATCCGGATGGAAACTGCACACTCGGCGGAATTCCTGCACGGGTCATTTCCCAAAAAAATTCGGCGGAATATTTGACGCAAGGTTGGGTGGATGAATAAATTGAAATTTATTTCTTGCACTAGATACGTGTTGTTTCTTTTGTGCTAGTTCTAGGGAGCGGGGTCCCGGATCGCGCTGGAGCAAGTGTTGATATCAACCCATAACGACACGCTGGGCTTGTCCAGAATTTAGTCAATTTACATTGAGATAATTTTTCCATCGTTTTCTCCTGATGGCCCTTGATTAAATTATTTTGTGGAGAAGAAATTGGCCAAAGTAGCTGTTTCTCACCAAGAATTCGCGTACCGTTCCGATATAGATGGATTGCGTGCTATTGCAGTCCTGTCGGTCGTATTGTTTCACGCGTTTCCCAAGTGGTTTTCAGGTGGATTTGTCGGGGTCGATATATTTTTCGTGATATCCGGATTTTTGATATCCGGCATCATATTCCGAGAGTTAGATCAAGGGATTTTCAGCTTTCTGAAATTCTATGCGCGACGTGCGAGACGGATATTTCCAGCGCTATTGCTAGTGCTACTAGTAACTTGTCTGGTTGGGTGGTATGTCTTGACGCCCGATGAATTCGCACAATTGGGAAAACATGCCGCGGCGGGTGCAGGCTTTTTTTCTAATATTGCGATGTGGCTAGAAGTTGGCTATTTTGATACTTCTTCCGATACAAAACCGCTATTGCACCTGTGGTCGCTGGGTGTCGAAGAGCAGTTTTATATTTTTTTTCCGCTGCTGCTTGTGGTGGCTCACCGTACTGGCATGAACAAGCTACTCATTTGTATTGCCATCGCGGTAATGTCGTTCGCGCTGAATGTATTTTTGGTAAATTCTCATGCGGACTTCGTTTTTTATATGCCTTTTACACGATTATGGGAACTGCTTGCGGGCTCCGTACTTGCCTACACTTCGTTGCGCAGTCAACAGGGTGGTTCCGCAGTCAGATCTGCTACTTCAATTCATCTGCTCTCTGCATTCGGGTTGATTGGAATACTTTCTGGCTTTGCTATAATCGATGAGTCGCTGGCGTTTCCGGGATGGTGGGCTTTGTTGCCCGTATCCGGAACGGTTCTGCTGATCGCAGTTGGCCCTACGGGAATCGCCAATCGCTTCTTGTTAAGCAATCCATTGATGCGATGGATCGGCATTATTAGCTATCCTGCTTACTTATGGCACTGGCCATTGCTGTCTTTTGGCAAGATAATTTCCGGAAGTCTTTCGAAAGAATCACGAATCTGTCTCATCGTTGGCGCTTTCGCACTCGCATACGCAACTTATATGTTGCTTGAGAAGAAAATTCGGTTTGGTCGCAAGCCGAACGATGGGGAAAGCGGGTTCGATTTCGGCATTGTGGCCAAGTTGTACTTCGGTTTAGCGTTCATGGGTATTTTTGGTTTGCTTGTGATGGGGGGAGTCCTCCCTTCACGCTCTACTAACCACGACCTTGATCAATTGTTGGCGGCCCAGTACGACTGGGGGTATCCGCCTCGTTCATTCACCAAAATAAATAAGGGAACTGCGAATTTTTTTATGCGGAGCACTGGCGTGAAGAGCCAAACGCTTTTTATCGGTGACTCGATTGTGGAGCAATATGCGCCGCGATTGGAGTTCTTGTTGAGTTCGCCGGGAGCGAAATCTTACCAGTCGATCATATTTGCGACAGGACCTGGTTGCCCACCGATTCCCGGCGTCGTCCATCGCTTAAGGCACACGCATCCGACCTGTGTAAGCACCACTGCGGCAGCCTTCGCAATAGCGCACTCCCCGGATGTCAATGTTGTCGTTATTGGAGGAAATTGGGACAATTACTTATCAAATAAGAATCGCGAGCTGGTGTTCAACGATGGTAAAAAATTGCTTCCCTACACGCAAAATGGCGCGGTTGAGGCCGCGTTGGCTTCACTGGCGAAGGAGGTCGAGTCCCTGTCCAGAACCAAGCGTGTGTACATTTTGCTTAATTCCCCCAAGGGATTGGACTTTTCTCCCAAAAGCATGCTCACTGGGTCAAGGTTGACTACCCTGAATCGTCAACATAGCAAGGATACTGCATCAATCCAGGAATTCTTGGACGGGTATGCGCCGATTCGATCACGCTTGGTGGAAATGGCCCGTCGTTCTGGCGCGCAGGTCGTCGATCCGCTGCCGATCCTTTGCCACGATGCGATTTGTCCTACAGTGGCGGCCAATGGCGATCCGCTTTTTATGGACACCGAACATATGCGGCCTTTTTATGTACGTGAACGTGCCACCTTTATTGACCAGTTCATCGAAGCTCCGGTGGGGAGGTTGGCGCGTCCCGATCCGATAGAGGCGGTCGCGGCTTCGCTCAAAAATCCATAAGGGGCGGGAGGCGATCGCTACGCTGGAATCAATCTGAGATAGTTCTCGACGACGTGCCGGCGAGGATGCCGGCACCCGACGCTACGGCATTTTTCCAACTGGCTGGGCAGTCAGAAACAAGACGTCGTCCGCGATTCGCGGCACCGTTGCAGATGCGTCCAGACTGCCCAGGGACGCCGTTTCCCCGTTCAGATAGGCGACTTTTCGATAGCCCAGGCGCGTCCACTCGGCCGGGGTCTTTCCCGCCCCCCAGTATACGGCGCCTATCTTGCGGGTCTGGTCATGTACGTCGCACAACATGCTCTCACCAGTCCCAGCACAGTTGCGCAGGAAGCGGCCGCTTAGCCAGTCCTTCAGCACCGCCAGCGACTTGCCGAAGGGGTTGAGCAGTTTGCGGCGCTTGTCAGCCACCGTGGAGCCCATCCACGATGTGTCGTGCGCGAACCAGTAGGTGCGCTCGATACCCAAATTGTGCGACACCACCAGCATTTTGGCGGCCAGGCGCGCCGCCTCGGCACTGTCGAACATTTTACTGAAAGCCCCATTGGGATACTGCGGCTTGAGATTGAAGCCCGCTTCGGCAATCAGTACGCCCGTCTCGGTGTCCCATATTGGCAATTTACCCAGTCCGTGGCGCGTCGCGATACGATGGGTTTCCTGCACCATGTCGCGTAACTCCTTGATGGTGTGGTGCGGCAGGTAGTAATGGAAGCCGATGATGTCGCAGTGTTTGCCGGCGCCCGTGCCGAGAAAAGTGTCGAGACGCTTGAGGCCGTCGAAGCCATCAAATGAGGGGCAGACTATTTTCGCCGCCGGATCGGCTTTGTGCACTTCCTCGGCAACGATGCGGGTCATCTCGGCGAGCTTGCTCACGCTGCCCGAAAAAAAGCCGGGCGACCACGATTTCATCGCTTCGGGCACGCGCGGCTCGTTCATCACCTCGTAGGCGCCAATGCGCCCCTTGTAGCGCGTCGCCACCGTGCGCACATACGTTGCCCAGTCCGCCATGTCGGCCGGCTCGGCCGCTGCCCCCGCGCCGCTATTGCCCTTTTCATCGGGCCGCGCGGATGCCCAGCGGGGCGTTTGCCCGAAGGTGTACATCAGTTCGATCTTTCGCGCGGTGGCGCCGGCAACTTGTTCGTCGAACTCGCTGAAGTCGAAACTGCCTCGTTGTGGCTCGATCTGATACCACATGGTGCCTGCGGCGCCCCATATGCGCAGGCCGTCGAACTGGCGCTCTTGCAGGCCATCGAAGCTGCGGGTGTACAGCATGTGCTGACCCAGAAATACGGGAATCTCGCCGGGGACGCTGGCAGCGGCGGCGCGTGCTTCCCCGGCGCCGGCGGGCTGCCATGCAATGGCAGCGCACAGCAAAATCTTACTGCATGAAAAGCCTGTAGTGAAATGCGAAAGCGTTGTTGTGGGCATCGTTCTTCCTGATTGGTAGAAAAACTAATTGGTGGTCCAGACGGCAGTGCGCCGGGGCGCAAACAGTCCATCGGCCCTGCATACGACGAACAACGGGCAGGGCAAGGGGGGCCGCCATGCGTGCGCCGACATTATTCAAGGTCCGATGACCGAATACGCTTGTGGATACAGCAATGGCGCCGTACAGAAAATCAAGTGAGCGTTCCTACCTTGATTGCCTGAAAGCGCTCTGCATTTTCAGCGCAGCCACGTTGAACGATGCACGATGCACGATGCACGATGCACGATGCACGATGCACGATGCACGATGGTAATTCAAATCAAATTATCCGCATAGAAAAATTGCAAAGAAATCACGCCCTAGAAATTGTGCTTACAGAGCCTGCACAACAGCAAATGTGACTGCCGCATACTGACCGCTGTGGCAGATGGAAAAGGGCAGTTGGTGCTTGACATGGTCCAACGAAAAACACCGCGCGCTGCCGGGCAGAGCGGTACTGGCCGAGACTTGCAGCAAGCGCTGGCTGGAACATTTATGTCTGGTTCGGCGGGCCCGCTTCAATGAGTGTATCGGCGAGCGGCTAATGCATGGAGGTGCTCACGCGCGCTATCAATCTCAAGCAGATGGTAGAGTAAGTTATGAAGGCGACCATTCTCCCGTCGCTGCCCAGCTCAGTGCCGGTACCTGCGCCGCATTGGCCTCCAATGGCCTTCTGGCGTAATCACCGGCTCGGCCGGCAATGCCATGCCGCGCAGCAGCACAGGCTCGCACCGCCGCAATACGCCTTGTGCCTGCGGTAAAGATCGTAATGGCCGCGCACTTGATGTACCTCATGTTTTTTTGCCACCCTGGGCCCTACAGTCGAGGCACTTTTCAGCGACCCAGGACCTTCGCGCACGCCGCGTACGCTGCCTCCCGGACCGTCTCTTACGTTTCTTGCAGGAGGATGCCATGCCTACGCAGTTCCACTTCATCGCCGCACTGCTCTTGTGCGGCGCGACCGGCGCGGCCCTTGCCGACACCGACTGCAACGACCCCATCGCAGCATGGAAACCCCGCGAAGTATTGCAGCAGCAGGTCGAGCAACGGGGCTGGACCGTCCAGCGCATCAAGGTCGATGACGGCTGCTACGAGGTGCGTGGCGTCGACCGCAAGGGCAATCGATTCAAGGCGCGCTATGCCCCCGCGACGCTGCGCATCCGCAGCATCGCCTTCGACTTCGGCGAGGCGGGCGACGCCTCCGATTATCTCCAGAGCTTGCCGGCCACCACCCACCGCGACGGCAAAGACCGTGCGCACAAAGGAGAAACACCATGAGTCACCGCGTCCGCAATGCCTTCCTCGCCACCGTTCTGGCCCTGCCGCTGCTGGCGCAGGCGCGCCCGGTCGTGCTCACCACCAGTTTGCAGAACTATGGCGGCAACGGTGCCTACCTGGCGATCTACCTCACTGACGCCGCCGGCAAATACCAGAAGACCTTGTGGGTCGCCGGCACCAAGGTCAAGTATTACCGCCACCTGAGCGACTGGGCGCGCGGCAGCGCACTCAATCCCCGCGAGTTCGACGGCGTCAGCGGCGCCAGCGTGGGCAGCGGAAAGTCGCTCAAGGTCACGGTGGAACTGGCCGACGCCCTCATCGACGCCGGCTACCAGATCCGCATCGACAGCGCCTACGAAGACGGCCGCGACAGCCCCGCCGAGCTGCGCATACCGCTGACCAAAACGGGCAGCGGCAAGCCCGCGGGCGGGCGTGGCGTCGTCAAAACCTTTGTCTACGACATGTAAGCGGTCCCAGCATGTTGCGCCAGTTCCATTCTCTGCCCGGCTTGTTCGCCGCCCTGTTTGTCATCCTGATGGGGGTGACGGGGGCGGTCCTGTCGATCGACCCGGTGCGCGACCGGCTGGGCACCAGCCTGCCCGCCGGCGTGAGCGTCGCCACCATGGCCGACCAGGTGCTGCGCGCCTATCCGGCGGCGCAGCAGATCCAGCGCACGCCGTCCGGGACGCTGATCGTGTATTACAGCGCGCCCGACGGGGCCGGCGCCGATCAGGTCGACCCCGCCACCGGCAAGGCGCTCGCGCCCTACCTGCCGTCGGCGTTCTCGCGCTGGGTGCGGCAGTTGCATCGCTCGCTCCTGCTCGATACGCCAGGGCGGGCGGTGGCGGGCCTGACCGCACTGGTGCTGCTGGTGCTGGGCGTGACGGGAGCGTGGCTGCTGATCAAGCGCGTCGGCGGCTGGCGCCGGCTGCTGCAGCCCCTGCACGGCAGCCCCGGCCAGCGCTGGCACGCCACAACGGGCCGGGTGGTGCTGGCCGGCCTGCTGCTGTCGGCGCTGACGGGCACCTATATGTCGGCGGCGACCTTCGGTGTGATTACCGACGGCATGCAGGCCGAGCCCGATTTCCCCGCCAGCACCTCGGGCGGACCGCCGGCGCCGGTGGCGCAATTGGCCGCATTGCAGGCGGCCAGGCTGGCTGACTTGCGCGAACTGGTGTTTCCGCTGCCGGGCGATCCCACTGCCGTGTACACGCTCAGGACCGTGCAGGGCGACGCCTACGTTGACCAGTCGACGGGGGCGGCGCTGTCGTACCGGGCCCACAGCGGCTGGCGCGAGGCGCACGAGCTGGTGGTGAAATTGCACACGGGCCAGGGATTGTGGTGGCTCGGCCTGCTATTGGGGCTGTGCGCCTTGGGCGCCCCCGTGCTTTCCATCACCGGCGTGCTGGTGTGGTGGCA
The DNA here is from genome assembly GCF_049898325.1 of Massilia sp. DWR3-1-1. Lineage (NCBI taxonomy): Bacteria > Pseudomonadati > Pseudomonadota > Betaproteobacteria > Burkholderiales > Oxalobacteraceae > Massilia > Massilia sp. DWR3-1-1. Next base: position 192,454 of record NZ_JAFCXL010000004.1, read on the forward strand.
GCGGCGCCAGGCCATGCCGCGCATCGTCGACAACAGCGCCGCCGCCACGGCCGACGTGGTCATTCTCGTCGGCAGCGAAAACAACAGCACCTGGGGCTTCGCCCTGGCCCTCCACAATGGCTTGCGCGCGGCCGGCCGCCAGGTCCACACGGCGCCCATGAACGCGCTGTCGGCGCGCTATCGCACGGCGCGCCAGTTGTTCCTGCTGACGGCGACCTATGGCGACGGCGACGCGCCATCCTCGGCCAACCATTTTCTCGCGCTGCTCGAACGGCTGCCGGCCAATCCGCAGCTGCAGTATGCCGTGCTCGGTTTTGGCGACCGCCAGTTCCCGCAGTTTTGCCAGTTCGCCAGGGATGCGGACGCGGCGATGCAGGCGCGCGGCTGGCAGCGTGCGCTCGAGCTCGTCATGATCAATCGCCAGTCGGCGCAGGAATTCACCCGCTGGGGCGATACCGTGGGCAGCTTGCTGGGCGTATCGCTCAAGCTCGATTATGTGCCCGTTCATCCGCCCACCATGGCGCTGTGCCTGGCTGAGCGGATCGACTACGGCGAGCAAGCGAGCGAGCCCACCGTGGTGCTGCGCTTTCGCGCGGGGCGCGCGACCGCTGCCACCGGCATGCTGGCGCGCCTGCTGCCCCTGTTGCGGCCGTCGGGGCTGCCCCGCTTCGAAGCGGGCGACCTGCTCGGCGTGATCGCCCCGGGCAGCCCGATGCCGCGCTTCTATTCGCTGGCCAGCGGCGCCGACAATGGCTTCGTCGAAATCTGCGTGCGCAAGCAGCCCGGCGGTCTCTGTTCAGGCTACCTGCACGCACTAAAGCCGGGCCAGTGTATCGACGCGTTTATTCAAGCTAACCCCCAATTTCGGCCCCAGTCGGGCAAGGCGCCCGTCATCCTGATCGGCGCCGGCACGGGGATCGGGCCGCTGGCGGGCTTTATTCGCAATAACACGGGCAAGCATCCCATGTACCTGTACTGGGGCGGGCGCGACCCCGAGTCGGATTTTTTGTACGAACCCGAGTTGAAGAACTACCTGGCCGACCGCCGCCTCACGCAGCTGCAGACGGCCTTTTCCCGGGTCGAGAACGGCGTGCACGTGCAGAGCCGGCTCGAGGGCGACGCCGACAAGCTGCGCGAATTGATCGGCAACGGCGGCCAGGTGCTCGTCTGCGGCAGCAGTGCCATGGCGGGCAGCGTCCGCTCGGCGCTCGACGCGGTGCTGGCGCCGGTCGGCGAGAGCGTGCAGACGCTGCGCACGGGAGGGCGCTATCGTGAAGACGTCTTTTGAACGTGGCGCGCCGCACCGCTTCAGCCTGAACGGCGAAACCATGGGCAGCCGTTACACGGCGGTGTTCTACGGGCCCGCCGGGACGGACCTGGCCTTGATCGGCGCAGACCTGTTTGCCGCGGTCGACCGGGTCGACCGGCACATGTCGACCTGGAACCGCGACTCCGACCTGTGCCGCCTGAACCGGGCGCCCGAACAGGCCTGGATGGCCATCCCCACGGACCTGGCGGAAGTGCTCGAAACGGCACTGCAGGTGGGCCTGGATTCGGACGGCGCCTTCGATATCGGCGTGGGCGAACTGGTCGATGCCTGGGGCTTCGGGCCGGCGCCCCGGTGCGCCGGTGCGCCGGTCCTGGCAGGGAAAGAGGGCGCTTGTCGCCCCGCTTTTTCCCGGCTCGAAGTCGACCGCGCCGGCGCGCGCGTGCGCAAGCACGCGCCCATTGCGATCGACCTGTCGGCCATCGCCAAGGGCTACGGCGTCGATCAGCTGGCGCGCTGCCTCGACGGCCACGGCATTGCCAACTACCTGGTCGGCATCGACGGCGAGATGCGCGCGCGCGGGGCCAAGCCCGAGGGCGAAGCCTGGGCCGTGGCGCTGGAAAAGCCCAGCGTCGGCGTGCGCGAGGTGGGCGGCGTCATGGAATTGCGCGATATGGCCATTGCCACCTCGGGCGACTACCGGCGCTGCGTCACCATCGACGGCAAGCGGTATTCCCACACCATGGCCCCGGCGCTGCAACAGCCCCTGTCGAACACGCTGGCCGCCGTCACCGTGCTGGCCGCCACCTGCATGCTGGCCGATGCGTGGGCGACGGCGCTGCTGGTGGCCGGCGAGCGCGCCGGCGTCGCCCTGGCCTGCGCGCGTGGCATTGATGCCCTGTTCCTGGTGCGCGAGGGCGGTGGCGTGCGTGAAGTGCTGGTGCTCGACGCGCGCGTGCAGCAGCTGGCATGATCCTGCCTGGTCCTTCCTGATTAATACGGCAGCGCGCTTGCCGCTGCCTTCCCCGTCGTCCACTCACCTTAGCGAGAACACCATGTCCTACAAATCCATCCTGGTCCACGCCTGCGAGTCGCCGTCCGCGCAGTTGCGCTATCGCCTGGCGGCCCATATCGCGCTGGCCGAGGGCGCGCAATTGACCGGTATCGCCCTGTCGGGCGTGACCGAATTTATCTATCAGTGTGGCGCCGCCGGCGCCGTGCTGCCCACCGTGTTCGAGGATTTTTCCTTTCTCACCGAGGGCGCCGAGCGGGCCCTGGCCGAGTTTTCCAGCAGCGTGCGGGAGACGGGGCTGAGCGCGGTCCAGACCGTCCTGGTCGATGACGGCGCCGCCCACGGCCTGCCGCTGGCGGCGCGCTATGGCGACCTGCTGGTGCTGGGCCAGTCGCACAGTCCCGCAGCCCTCGTGGCCGACGGCCATGCGCTGGTGCGCGCCCTGCTGGTCCATGCGCCTTGCCCGGTGCTGGTGGTGCCGCCGGCGCTGGCCGATTGCAGCCTGCCGCAACGGCCCCTGATCGCCTGGGACGGCAGCCTCGAGGCGAGCCGCGCGGTGCGGGCGGCATTGCCCCTGTTGCGGCGCGCCGGCCAGGTCGCCGCCGTCACCTTCAATGCGCCGAAATACGACGGCGGGGCCGACAGCATCGATGCCCGCCTGGCCGCTTACCTGGCCTGCCATGGCATCGCCCTCGACATCGTTGACGGCGGCGCGGTCGACGATGCCGGCGCGGCCCTGCTGGCGCTGGCGCAGGCGCGCGCGCGCGACTTGATCGTCATGGGCAGCTTCGGCCACAGCCGCTTCCGCGAAATCGTGCTGGGCGGCGTCACCCAGACCGTCCTGCGCGAGTCGACGCTGCCCTTGCTGATGGCGCGCTAAAGCGCGCCGGACCCTATTCGTGGCGCAGCGCCTCGATCGGGTCCATCCGCGCGGCGCGGCGCGCGGGAAAGTAGCCGAACACCACGCCGATGGTCAGCGCGAACACCAGCGCGAGCAGGTTGATGCCGATGTCGAAGGCATACGGCACCCCCATCAGCTGCGCCAGCGTGAATGAGGCCGCCGTGGCCAGCGCCACCCCGACCACGCCGCCCAGCGCGCACAGCACCATCGCCTCGATCAGGAACTGCAGCAGCACCTCGCTCTCGAGCGCGCCCACGGCCAGCCGCAAGCCGATTTCGCGGGTGCGCTCGGTCACGCTCACGAGCATGATGTTCATGATGCCGATACCGCCCACGAGCAGGCTGACAGCCGCCACCGCTCCCAGCAGGCCGGTCAGCACGCCCATGGTGCTCGACAGCGTTTCGGCCAGCTGCTGGGTGTCGAAGATATTGAAGTTGTCGTCGGCGCCGGCGCCGCTGTCCTCGCCCAGCTTGCGCCGTTCGCGCAGCAGCTGGCGCAGACTGGCCTTCAGGCGCGTGCTGTCGCTGCCGTCTTCCATCGACACGGCCAGCATCGCCACCTTGTGGCCGCCCGTGACGCGCCGCTGCAGCGTGTGCAGGGGCACCAGCACCAGGTCGTCCTGGTCGCCCATGCCGCCCTGGCCCTTGGCGGCCAGGATGCCGATCACTTCGCACGAGAACTGGCGCACGCGCACCTGCTGGCCCATGCCGGTGACGCCGGCGGCGCCGCCGAACAGTTCGCGCCGCACCGTCTCGCCCAGCAGGCAGACGGCGGCGCCGGCGCGCAGTTCGTCGTCGTCGAACTTGCGCCCGCTGGCCAGCTTCCAGTTGCCCGTGTCGAACCAGGCGTTGCTGCTGCCGGTCACGGTGCTGACCCAATTGCGCCCGTTGGCCACCACGGTGGCGCTGGCGCGGCCCTGCGGCGCCACCGCCGCCACGCCGCCGATCTGGGCGGCGATGGCCTCGCCGTCGGCCTCGGTGAACTGGGGCACGCCGCGGCCGCCGCCACCGCCGCCGCCGGGCTGGCGCTGGCCCGGATTGATGATCAGCAGGTTACTGCCCAGGCTGGTGATCTGGGTTTCGATGGCGCGCGTGGCGCCATTGCCCAGCGTGACCATGGTGATCACGGCGCTCACGCCGATGACGATGCCGAGCATGGTCAGGAACGAGCGCAGCAGGTTACGCCGCACCGAACGCAGGGCCAGCATGATTACACTGAGCAGCATCAGACCTCCGCGCCGGCGACCACGCCGGCCGGCGCTGCCGTCACCGGATGGGGATTGGCCTCGTCGCGGGCGATGCGCCCGTCGATGAACTGCACCATGCGGTGGGCATACGCCGCCATGTCGGGCTCGTGGGTGACCATCAGCACGGTGATGCCGTGGTCGCGGTTCAGGCCCAGCAACAGTCCCATGATCTCGTGGCTGCGCAGGGTGTCGAGGTTGCCGGTCGGTTCATCGGCCAGCAGCACGGCCGGTTCGGTGACGATGGCGCGGGCGATGGCCACGCGCTGCTGCTGGCCGCCGGACAGTTCGGCCGGCGTGTGGTGTTCCCAGCCGCCCAGTCCCACCGCCGCCAGCGCGCGCGTGGCGGCACTGCGGCGCGCACTGACGCTGTCGCCCCGGTACAGCAGCGGCAGCTCGACGTTTTCCTGCGCCGAGGTGCGCGCCAGCAGGTTAAAACCCTGGAACACAAAGCCAAGATAGCGCCGGCGCAGGCGCGCGCGCTGGTCGCGCGAGAGCGGTTCGACGTGCACGCCCTTGAACAGGTAGGCGCCGCTGGTGGGGGTGTCGAGGCAGCCGAGGATGTTCATCGCCGTCGACTTGCCCGAGCCGCTGGGGCCCATGATGGCGACGAACTCGCCGGCGCCGATGTCGAGATCGATGCCCTTGACGGCCATCAGTTCGGTGGCGCCGCTGCCGTAGCGCTTGCAGACCTGGCGCAACTGGATCAGGGGGACGGCGCTCATTTGGCTGCCCCCGACTTCTGGTCGGTGATCACGCGCATGCCGGCCACCAGCTCCCCGCCGGTGATTTCGGTCATGTGGCCGTCGCTGATGCCGGGCGTGACGGCCACCGCGCGCGGCGCGCCGCTGCCGTCGGCCGCCAGCACCCACACCTGGCGGGCGCTGGCCGTGCCGGCGCCGCTGGCGCCGCGGCGCGTGCGGTTGCCCGGCATGCTGGGGATCAGGCCCGCCGCCAGCCCTTTCTTTGCCGGCGCGCTGCTCGCGGCGGCGGGGGCGAAGCGCAAGGCCGCATTCGGCACCAGCAGCACCGCCTGGCGCCGGGTGGCGGTGATGGTGGCGGTGGCGGTCATGCCGGGACGCAGGCTCAGGTCGGCGTTATCGACGTCGAGATAGGTGAGATAAGTCACCACGCTGTCGGTGATGGTCGAGCCCAGTCCCACCCGGGTGATGCGCGCCGGGTAGTTGCGCGCCAGGTAGGCCGCCACCGTGAACGTGGCGTCCTGGCCCATCTTGACGGCGCCGACGTCGGCCTCGTCGACATACACCCACAGGCGCAGGCGGCGGATGTCCTCGGCGATGGTGAGCAGCGTGACCGCCTGCAGCGAGGCGGCCACCGTGTTGCCCGGGTCGACCGTGCGGGTGAGCACCACGCCGTCGGTGGGGGCGACGATGGAGGCCTTGGACAGGCTGATCTGGTCGGTCGACAGCGCCGCCCGCGCGTCGGCCACCCCGGCTTGTGCGCTGGCATGGTCGGCGACGGCGCGGGCCAGCGTGGCGCGCGCGCCATCGAGTTCGGTGCGGGCCGGCACCTGGCCGCCGGACAGGCGCGCCACGTCCTCGAAGCGGGCCAGGGCCGAACGTGCCTCGGCCAGGGTGGCCCCGGTTTGCGCCAGCTTGCCGTTCGCCGCCGCCAGCCCCGCCTGCGAGCGCAGGATCTGGTCGCGCAGCTTGGCCGTGTCGAGCACCACCAGCACCTGGCCCTTTTTGACCAGGTCGTTGACGTCCACGTTCACCTTCAGGACGGTGCCGGACAGTTCGCTGCCGATATTGATCGAGCGGGTAGGCTGGATTGTGCCGTTGGCCGTCACGGTCAGCGTCAGGTCGCCCCGCGTTGCGGCCACGCTGGTGTAGCTGGGGGCGGCGGCGGCGGCGCGCTGCCGTTGCCAGGCGTAGGCGCCGGCCAGTACGGCCAGCACGGCGGCCACGGCCAGCCAGGTGGTCCAGCGCCGCCACCAGGGCCGCGGGGCGGATTCGCCGAGCAAGGTGTCGACGTCGCTGACGGGGGCGCCGGCACCGGTGCCGGGGGCAGCGGGGGACGCGGGGACTGGAGTGGAAATAGTATCGTTGCTGCTCATTGAATCGGTTCTCCGGGGGTGCCTTGCGGCGCTGATGGGGATGGTGCTTGCCAGCCGCCGCCCAGCGCCTTGTAGAGGCGCACATGGTCGGCATGCCAGGCACTGGTGCTGATGGCGACGGCGTCCTGCGCGCTCAGGCTCACGCGCTGGGTGTCGAGCACCACCTGCAAGTCGATCAGGCCGCTGCGGTAGCGCAGGCCGGCCAGCGCGGCGGCGCGCCCGGCGGCGTCGGCGCCGCTGCGCAGGCTGGCCAGCCGCACGCTTTCATTGGCCAGCGCGACCAGGCCATCCTCGACGTCCTTGAGGGCGGCCAGCACGGTGCTGGCGTAGCTGGCGCCGGCCTGCGCCAGGGCCGCCTGCTGCGCGCGCACGCGGGCCTGGCCGGCGCCGCCGTCGAGCAGCGGCGCGCTCACCCGCGCCAGCAGGCTGGCCACCACCGAGGCCGCGTTCGGCTGCGCCGCGACGCCCAGCGCCGACAGGCCGAGCGATCCGCCCAGCGAAAAATCGGGCAGGCGGGCGGCGTCGGCCTGGGTCAGCAGGGCGGCGGCGGCGGCGACGCGCGCCTCGGCCGCCTTCACGTCGGGGCGCTGGCGCAAGGTGATGGCGGGCACGGCCGGCGCGACGATGGCGCCCGGGTCGATCGCGCCGTATGCGGCGCCGGCCGCCGCCAGCTGTTCGCGCAGCGCGCCCGGCGCCCGGCCCGTCAGCACCGCCAGGCTCGATGCGGCCTGGGCCACCGCGCTGTCCAGGGTGGGCAACTGGGCCCGCGTCTGTTCGACGGCGCTGCGCGCCTGCTCCACCTCTTGCACGCTGCTCAAGCCTGCCTGCGTGCGCCAGCGCGTCAGTTGCAGCGTTTCTTGCTGGCTGTCGAGGGCGGCGCGGGCGATGCGCAGGCGCTGTTGCAGCGAGCGCAGGTCCAGGTAATCGAGCGCCACTTCGGCCGCCACCGACACGGCGATATCGGCCAGGCTGGCGGCGCTGGCGGCGGCGTTGAAGTCGGCCGCGCGCACGGCGGCGCGCTGGCCGCCGAACACGTCGAGCTCCCAGCTGGCGTCGAAACCGGCGGCGAAGCTGCTGGCCATGTTGGCATTGGCCCGCTGCCGCTGCGCCGACGCGCTGCCGCTCAGCTGGGGCAGGCGGGCGGCCGCCTGGACGTCGGCCAGCGCGCGCGCCTGGGCCAGCGCGGCGCGCGCACCCTCAATACTATGGTTGTGGGCCAGCGCATCGTCCACCAGCGTCACCAGCAGGGGATCGTTGAAACGCCCCCACCAGCGCGCCAGCGGCGTGGCCGGCGCGCTGGCGGCGGGCACGCTCCACTGCGCCGGAATCGCCACCGTGGCGGGGCGCGCCGGCGCGACCAGCGGGGCGCAGCCGACGGCGAGCATGGCAAGGGCGCAGCTGGCGAGATAGCGGCTGCGCAGATGGCGCAGATGGCCTCGAGGGTGGCGCGCAATGTCGATCATGGTGCTGGGGTTCTCCTGGACTGGCGGTGCGCAAGCCCGTACTGTCGACCAGCGGCGGGGGGGCGGTCTGTGTGTTTCGCCGCTTTGGGAGTCGCCTGCAGGAGCCGCCGGCAGGAGCCGCCGATCGCGTAAGCGCGCAAGCACACTGAAGCCCTTCGCAGGCGGGGCCATGATGAGATTTCTCAACCCAACCAAGGAATCACCATGAAAACCGATATCCAACTGCGCGACGATGTACTGGCCGAACTTGATTGGGAGCCTTCGCTGGACGCCGCCCAGATCGGCGTCGAGGCCAAGGGTGGCGTCATCACGCTGGAAGGCCGGGTCGCCAGCTTTGGCGAAAAATGGGATGCCGAGCGGGCCGCGCAGCGCGTGGCGGGCGTGCAATCGGTGGCGGCCGAGCTCGATGTAAAACTGGTCGGCGACACCCGCCGCGACGACAGCGACATCGCCAGCGCCGTCAACCATGCGCTGGCCTGGCAGGTGTTCGTACCGAAGCATCAGATCCAGGCGCTGGTCGAGCAGGGCGTTGTCACCCTGACCGGCGCGGTGACCTGGGAATACCAGCGCAATGCGGCCGCCTCGGCGGTGCGCTACCTGACCGGCGTGACGGGGCTGAGCAACCAGATCACCATCAACCCGGCCGTCACCGTGGCAGTGGTCAAGGAAGAGCTGGAAGCGGCCCTGAAACGGCGCGCACACGATGAGGCGAAACGAGTCGGCGTTGCCGTGAGCGGCTCGAACGTCACCCTGTCGGGCGTGGTGCCGGACTGGCGTGAGCGCTCGATCGCGCGCGAGACGGCGTGGAATACGCCCGGCGTGCGCTCGGTGACGGACGACATGCGGATTGCCTGATGTGGCTGCGGAAAACGCCCGGCGTTTTCCGCACGATGTCGCCATGCCGTGGTCCAACCAGCACGGCCCACTGACCTCAACCGATTGCCACGCATGAATGAAAACGAACTGATCAGCATTGCCCGGCGCATCAGCGCCCGCGGCAAGGGCCTGCTTGCCATCGATGAAAGCAGCGCCACCTGCAACCGGCGCTTCGCCGCCTTCGACATTGCCGGCACCGCGCCCCTGCGGCGCGCCTGCCGCGACTGGATGGTCGGGGCGCCGGGCTTGAGCGCGAGTATTTCTGCAGTAATATTGAACGATGAAACAATCAATCAGCATACGCTGGCCGACGTGCCCTTCGCCCAGGCGGTGGCGGACGCCGGCATGATTCCAGGCGTGAAGGTCGACATGGGCCTGGCGCCCTTCCACGGCGATTGCGGCGAACAGGTCACGCTGGGGCTCGACGGCTTGCGCGAGCGCCTGGCGCGCTACCACGCGATGGGCGCCCGCTTTGCCAAATGGCGCGCCGTGGTGCGCGTCGACGAGAACCTGCCCAGCCATGCCTGCGTGATGGCCAATGCGCACGCGCTGGCGCGTTTCGCCGCCCTGTGCCAGGAAGCGGGCCTGGTGCCCGTCGTCGAGCCGGAAATCCTGATGGCGGGCGAGCATGCGCTGTTGCGCTCGGCCGCCGTCAGCGAGTGCGTGCTGCGCATGGTGTTCGCGCAGCTCGTTGAGCAGGAGGTCTTGCTGGAAGGGCTGATCCTGAAAACCAGCATGGTGCTGCCGGGCCTGGCATGCGTGGAACAGGCCGAGCCCGCGCTGGTGGCGGAAATGACGGTGCGCAGCATGCGCCGCGCGGTGCCGGCGGCGGTGGCGGCGATCGCCTTCCTGTCCGGCGGCCAGACGCCGGCGCAGGCGACGCTGCGGCTCAATGCGCTGCAGCAGGGGCAGGGCACGCAACCGTGGGCGATGACGTTCTCGTTTGGCCGGGCGCTCCAGCAGCCGGCGCTGGCGCTGTGGCAGGGGCACGAAGACAATGTCGCCGCCGCCCAGCGCGCCCTGGTGTACCGGGCCAGCTGCAATAGCCAGGCGCGCTGCGGCCGCTACCACGCGGCCGACGATGCGCAGGCCACCTGGGATCGGGCCATCGCATGAACTGGCGCATGCTCAAGGCGGCGCTGCTGCTGGCACTGTTCGCCTTCGCGCCCGCGCGGGCGCAGCACAGCCTTGCCGCGGTGGCCGAGGTCGACGCCATCAGCGCCCGCTTCGCCCTCGAAGTCCGGCCGCAGCTGGCCGTGCCCGCCGCCGCGCTGGCCGGCTACACGCAGGCGCTGGAGGCGGCGCTGGCCAGTGCCCAGGTGAGCATGGTGGCGCCCCAGTTCCTGCTGCTGGTCGACCGCAGCCCGAACGTGCAGGCGGCCCTGCTGCTGTGGGGCGCCAGCGGCGGCGCCTGGCAGCTGGTCGGCGCGGTGCCCGTCTCGACCGGCCTGCCGGGCACCTACGAACATTTTGTTACGCCCACCGGGGTGTTCGACCACAGCACCGCGCAGCCCGACTACCGCGCCGAGGGCACCCGCAACAAGCTGGGATTTCGCGGCTACGGCAGCAAGGGCATGCGGGTCTACGACCTGGGCTGGGTGGCGGCGCCGCGCGGCTGGGGCGATGGCGCCATGGGCACCTTGCGCCTGCAAATGCACGCCACCGATCCCGTGCTGGCCGAACCGCTGCTGGGCACGCCCCGGTCCGAGGGCTGCATCCGCATCGCGGCAAGTTTTAACACCTTCGTCGACCTGAACGGCTTGCTCGACGCCGATTACGACGCCGCGCTGCGCGAGGGTGCGCAACTGTGGGTATTGAACCCCGCGCGCACGCCCGTCGTCAGCGCCGGCCGCTTTATCGTCGTGGTCGATTCGGCCAGCACCGAGCGGGCGCCGTGGTCGCCGGCGCCCGCGCGCGCCAGCTTGCGCTGAAACGGCGCGCAAGGTGCAATCTGCTCAGCCGGCATAGGAGGACAGCGCATGCAATCAAACAATCAACAAACTGCGACCGCCAAGCCTGACGCGGCGCAGGCCGACAGCGGCCTGAGCGACAATGAAGCGGCGCGCCGCCTGTTGCGCGACGGCCCGAACGCGCTCGACGAGGCGCCCCGCCACGCGGTCCTGCGCCAGCTGCTGCGGGTGGTGAGCGAGCCGATGTTCCTGCTGCTGGTGGCCTGCGGCCTGGTCTACCTGCTGCTGGGCGACCGCGGCGAAGCCTTGATGCTGCTGTGTTTTGTCTTCCTGGTCATGGGCATGACCTTTTTTCAGCAGCGCCGCACCCAGAACGCGCTGGCCTCGCTGCGCGAGATGGCCAGCCCCAGTGCGCAGGTGGTGCGCAGCGGGGCCGTGCGCACGATGGCCGCCAGGGATCTCGTGTGCGGGGACATCGTCTTCGTGGCCGAGGGCACACGCGTGCCCGCCGACCTGTTGCTGCTCGAATCGTCGAATGTGACGACGGACGAGTCGATGCTGACGGGCGAGTCGGTGCCGGTGGCGAAGTTCGCCGCGGCGGCAGACGTCGAACTCGCCAGCAGCCAGGTGTTCGCGGGCACCTTGCTGACCCAGGGCAACGCCCGCGGCCGCGTGATCGCCACCGGCCCCCGCAGCGCACTGGGCCGCATCGGCGCCTCGCTGGCCGCGATCGACACGGGACCGACCCCGATCGAGCAGGAAACCCGCCGCGTGGTGCTGCGGGTGGCGCTGGCCGGGCTGCTGCTGGCGTCGCTGCTGGCGCTGCTGTACTGGTACTTGCGCGGCGACTGGCTGCACGGCCTGCTGACGGGCCTGACCTTCGCGATGGCCGTCCTGCCCGAGGAATTGCCGGTGGTGCTGACGATTTTCCTGGGCCTGGGCGCCTGGCGGCTATCGCGCGACCAGGTGCTGGCGCGGCGCATTCCCGCCATCGAACTGCTGGGCGCGACCACCTTGCTGTGCGTCGACAAGACGGGCACCCTCACCACCAACCGCATGGCGGTGCGCGCGCTGTGGAGCGAGGCGGCCAGTGTTGAGATTGCCGGCGGCGCCGGCGCCCCCTTGCCGGAGGCGCTGCACGGCGTGCTCGAATTTGCCATGCTGGCCAGCCACCGGCGCGCGTTCGACCCGATGGAGAGCGCCATCGGCGCCGCCGGCGCCGCCCTGCTGGCGGGCACGGAACACCTGCATGGCGACTGGACGCTGCTGTGCGACTACCCGCTGTCGAAGCAGATGCTGGCCATGTCGCGCGTCTGGCAGGCGCCCGACTTGCGCGAAAAAATGATTGCCGTCAAGGGCGCACCCGAGGCGGTGGTCGATCTGTGCCACCTCGACGCCGCGCGCGCCGCCCGCATCGCCGGCCAGGTCGAGCACATGGCCGCGCAGGGCTTGCGGGTACTGGGCGTGGGCAGCGCGGTGTTCGCCGACAGCGCCTTGCCGGACCGGCAGCACGACTTCGATTTTACGTTTCTCGGCCTGATCGCACTGGCAGACCCGGTGCGTCAGGAGGTTCCTGCGGCGATCGCGCAATGTCGGCAGGCCGGCATCCGCGTCGTCATGATCACGGGCGATCACCCGGCCACGGCGCTGTCGATCGCGCGCCAGGCGGGGCTGGCCGCCAGCCGGGCGCTCACGGGCGCCGAACTGGCGGCGCTCGACGGGCCGGGGCTGGCGCTGCGGCTGGCCGACACGGACATTTTCTGCCGCGTCCAGCCGGCCCAGAAACTGCATCTGGTGCAGGCCTTCCAGGCGCGCGGCGAGGTGGTGGCGATGACGGGCGACGGCGTCAACGATGCGCCCGCCCTGAAGGCGGCCGATATCGGCGTGGCCATGGGCGGGCGCGGCACCGACGTGGCGCGCGAGGCGGCGGCGCTGATTCTGCTCGATGACAATTTCACTTCGCTGGTGACGGCGGTCGGCCACGGGCGAAGGGTGTTTGCCAACCTGCGCAAGGCCATCGTGTTCGTGGTGGCGGCCCACGTGCCCATCGTCGGCCTGTCCCTCATTCCCGTGCTGGCCGGCTGGCAGATGCTGCTGCTGCCCGCCCACGTGTTGTTTTTGCAATTGATCATCGACCCCGCCTGCTCGCTCATTTTTGAAGCGCAGCCGGCCGAGCCCGATGCCATGCGGGCGCCGCCACGGCCGGCGTCGGCGCGCCTGTTCGACTGGCCGGTGCTGCTGCGGGGACTGGCCCAGGGCGCCGGCTTGCTGCTGGCGCTGGTGGGGGTGAACCTGTTCGCGCGCGCCCAGGGCGCGCCGGACGACGCCATCCGCGCCACCACCTTCGCCGTGCTGGTGCTGGCGAACCTGGGCCTGATCTACGCCAACCGCGCGTTTTCCCGGCCCAGCTGGCAGGGCGGCGCCGTGCCCGACCGCCTGTTCGCGTTCTTCGCCGCCGGCGCGCTGGTCTTGCTGGCGCTGGTGCTGGCGGTGCCCCTGCTGCGCACTTTTTTCAGCTTCCGCTTGCCCTCCGTGGCGCTGGCGGCGAGCGGCGCCGCCGCGCTGCTGGCGAGCCTGCTGTGGTTCGAGGCCGTCAAATGGCGGGCGGGCCGGGCCCGTGATCAGAGGGCTTCTTCGACCTTCAGGTGATCGAGCACCTGGGCGGCCAGCGCGGCATCGTCGGCGCTGCCGTGCACGCTCAGCACGAACTGGTCGGTGCGGATCGCCGTTTCATATTTCATGATGGCGTCCTTCGGCATGCCCAGGCTGCTCAGGGCCGCGCCCAGCACCGAGGCGGTGCCGACGATGGCGGCGCCTTCGATGGCGCTGGCGATGGCCAGCACCACGGGACCGGCGAACATGACGAAACCCAGGCCCGGCAGCATGAACACGGCCGGCGCCAGCAACAGGCCCCAGATGCCGCCCCAGAAAGCGCCCCGTCCGCCCCACGCCTTGATCTTGTCGCCGACCGAATAAAAGCCGACCGGCAGTTCTTCGCTGTGGACGCCGCGGCCGACCAGCGACAGTTTCTTCACATCGAGCCCCGCTTTTCCCAGTGCGCGGATGGCGGTGTCGGCTTGTGTGTGGGTGTCGAATACATAGAAGGGCAGGGTTTGTGCGTGCATGGTGGTGCTCCAGGAGGTGGTTTGTGAATCGTGCGCTCGCCGTCTGGCGAGAGAGCCGATGGTGCACCCGGCCGGCGACACGCTTCTGTGTGTTTGCCCGCTTTTGCGCACGGCGCCCGATGGCAAGGGGCGCTAAGATCCCCCGCCGCTTTGCATTGCGGAGCATGCCAGGCGTGTGCGCGGCAGACAGTGATGCCCTGCGTCGAGGTTGGGGAAGCGGCGGTCGGGGTTGAAGTCGAGTGCGTCACCAGGCATGTCATAGCGCTGTGCCCGCGCGTTGTCGACATGGCATGGGGGTTGCCCATCGCGGCCGCCCTCTGAAAAAAGGCGAAGGCGCGATCGACATTGCCGAATACGCCAGTGCCGTTGAGGTAATAGGTGCCCATCCTGTCGTAGGCGGCCGGTACGCCCAGTTCCATGGCATCCGATACGAGCATCATCGCCTCGTCGTCCCCATTTGGCCGATCGCGGCCTTCCACGTAGAGGCTCGCCAAATTGAGCATGGCTTTCCAGTGATGTCGTTCCGCGGCCTGCCGGGTCAGCTGAACGATTTTCTGGTAATCCCGATCATCGACAAAGGTGGACGAATCTTCCATCGCGCGCGCCTCCAGCAACCAGTCGTCGGCTTGCGCATCGATGGGCGGCACCTTGCTCGCCTCGGTCTGGCATTCGAACGAAGCAATGTGCGGATCATTAAGGCGCCTGTATTCTTGCCGGATTGTTTATCCGGCCCGAATGCGCGCAAACACACTGAAGGGCCGCCACCTGCCTCGCTACCATTGGTGTTCAAGCACGTGGCCAGCCCGAAAAGGCCGCCAACCCAACCTGGAGATCGTCATGACACAAACAATGCAAGCCGCCCTCGTCGAAGCCTTCGGTCAAGCGCTGGTGATCCGCGAAGTACCCGTCCCGCAAGCCGGTCCTGGCCAGATCCTGGTAAAAACCGAAGCCTGCGGCGTCTGCCATACGGACCTGCACGCGGCCAATGGCGACTGGCCGCTGCGCCCGGCCTTGCCTTTCATTCCCGGCCACGAAGGGATCGGCATCGTCACCGCGGTGGGCGCCGGCGTGACGAGCGTGCGCGAAGGCGACCGGGTCGGCGTGCCGTGGCTGTATTCGGCCTGCGGCCATTGCGAATACTGCCTGTCGGCGCGCGAACCCGTGTGCGCCGAGGCGCAGTTCGGCGGCTATACCAAAAACGGCGGCTTTGCCGAGTACATCGTCGCCGACCCCAATTATGTGGCGCACATCCCGGCCGGCCTGGGCGCGCGCGAAGCGGCGCCGCTCATTTGCGCCGGCATCACCGTCTACAAGGGCATCAAGGAAACCCAGGCCCGGCCCGGCGAGTGGATCGTCATTTCCGGCATCGGCGGCCTGGGCCACCTGGCCATCCAGTACGCCAAGGCGATGGGCCTGCAGGTGTGCGCGGTCGATATCGACAAGGGCAAGCTGGCACACGCCAAGCTGCTGGGCGCGGCCGTGATCATCAATGCGCTCGACAGCGACGCCATCGAGGCCGTGAAAATGGCCACCGGCGGCGGCGCCCACGGTGTGCTCATCACGGCGCCTTCGCTGGCCGCCTTCCGCCAGGGCGTGGCGATGACGCGCAAGTGGGGCACCTGCGTGCTGGTCGGCTTGCCGCCCGGTGAATTTCCCACCCCCTTGTTTGACGTGGTGGCCAACTGCATCACCATCCGCGGCTCGTTTGTGGGCAGCCGGCGCGACATGGCCGAGGCGCTGGCCTTCGCCGTCGACGGCAAGGTCAAGGCGGACATCGAACTGCAACCGCTATCGGCTATCAACGAGGTCTTTACCCGGCTCGAACACGGCCAGGTGCCGTCGCGGGTGGTGATCGATTTCGCTCCCGCCGGGAAGTGACCGACACAGTCACCGCGCCCGCCGCCGCGGCGACGCCGGACGCGGCGCCAACGCCGGCGCCGACAGCGCCTGGATTGCTCGCCGGTGCCCGGGCCAAGTGGATGGCCGGCGCCAGCCTGGCGGCCTTGTTGGCCATCGGCGTTGGCAGCTGGTATGTGCTGCGGCCCAGCGGCCCCGGGCCCGGCTTTGTCAGCGGTAACGGCCGCATCGAGGCCACCGAGACCGATGTCGCCACCCGCGTCGGCGGCCGGGTCGACACCATCGTCGTGCGCGAGGGCGATGTGGTCCAGGCCGGCCAGCTGCTGGCGACGATGCGCGACGAACCCTTGATGGCCCAGCGCGACGAGGCGCGCGCGCGCCAGCAGCAGGCCAGCGACAACGTCGGCGCCCTGCAGGCGCAGGTGGCGATGCGCCAGAGCGAGCAGCTGGCCGCCAGCGCCGTGGTGCGCCAGCGCGCGAGCGATCTCGACGCCGCGCGCCGGCGCCTGGCCCGCTCGGAGCGGCTGGCAGCCGCCGGCGCCGCCTCGGTGCAGGAACTCGACCGCGCCCGTGTCGGTGGCGCCGAAGCGGTGCTGGCGGCCGCCGTCGCCCAGGTCGACGCCGCCGCCGCCGCCATCGGCGCGGCGCGCGCGCAGGTGGTGGGCGCCCGTTCGGCGGTGGTGGCGGCGCTGGCCACCACCGCGCGGGTCGACGCCGACATCACCGACAATGCCCTGCGCGCGCCCGCCGCGGGACGGGTGCAGTACCGCGTCGCCGAGCCTGGCGAAGTGCTGGCCGCGGGCGGCAAGGTGCTCAACCTGGTCGACCTGGGCGACGTCTATCTGACCTTCTTCCTGCCCGAAGCGGCCGTGGGCAAGCTGGCCATCGGCAGCGAGGTGCGGCTGGTGCTCGACGGCGCGCCTGTGCAGGTGCTGCCGGCCACCATCTCGTTTGTCGCCAGTACGGCGCAATTTACCCCCAAGACGGTGGAGACGGCCAGCGAGCGCCAGCGGCTGATGTTTCGCGTCAAGGCGCAACTGGGCCGCGCCCTGCTGCTGCGCCAGCAGGGCCGCGTCAAACCCGGCTTGCCGGGCGTGGCCTGGGTGCGGCTCGATGCGGCCCAGCCGTGGCCGGCCCAGCTGGCCCTGACGGCGGCGCCGTGAACGAGGCGGCCGCGCCGGTGATCCGCCTGCGCGCGGTGACGCTGCATTACGACAAGACGATCGCGCTCGACGGCGTCGACCTGGCGCTGCCGGCGGGCGCCATGATCGGCCTGATCGGCCCCGATGGCGTGGGCAAATCGAGCCTGATGGCGCTGGTGGCGGGCGCCCGCGCCGTGCAAGCGGGGACGGTGGAGGTGCTGGGCGGTGACATGGCCGCCAAGGCGCACCGCGACGCCGTCTGCGCGCGCATCGCCTACATGCCGCAGGGCCTGGGCAAGAACCTGTACCCGACGCTGTCGGTGGAAGAAAATCTGCAGTTTTTCGCGCGCCTGTTCGGCCATGACCGGCACGAACGGCGCCGCCGCATCGACAGCCTGGCCGGCAGCACCGGCCTGTTGCCCTTCCTCGAGCGCGCCGCCGGCCAGCTTTCCGGCGGCATGAAACAAAAGCTGGGCCTGTGCTGCTCCCTGATCCACGATCCCGACCTGTTGATCCTCGATGAGCCGACCACCGGCGTCGACCCGCTGGCGCGCGCGCGCTTCTGGGACCTGATTGGAGCAATCCGCGCCGCCCGGCCCGGCATGAGCGTGCTGGTGGCGACCGCCTACATGGAAGAAGCCGAGCGCTTCGACCTGCTGGTCGCGCTCGACGCCGGCCGCGTGCTCGCGCGCGGCACCCCGGCGGCGCTGCTGGCCGCCAGTTCCAGCGCCACGCTGGAAGACGCCTTCATCGCGCTGTTGCCGGAAGGGCGACGGCGCGGCCACCAGCCGGTGCAGATCACGCCCCTGCCGGCGGAAAACGCGGCCAGCCGCGCCGCAGGCCTGGCCATCGAGGCGCGTGGCCTCTGCAAGCGCTTCGGCGACTTTTGCGCGGTCGACCAGGTCAGCTTCCAGATTCGCCGCGGCGAGATTTTCGGCTTTCTCGGCTCGAACGGCTGCGGCAAATCGACCACCATGAAAATGCTCACGGGCCTGCTGCCGGCCAGCGCCGGCCAGGCGCTGCTGTTCGGCCAGTCCGTGCGCGCGGGCGACCTGGCGGCGCGGCACCAGGTCGGCTACATGTCGCAGGCGTTTTCCCTGTACCAGGAATTGACGGTGCGCCAGAACCTGGTGCTGCACGCGCGCCTGTTCCAGGTGCCGCCGGCGCAGATCGATCCGCGCATCCTGGCGCTGGCCACGCGCTTCGACCTGCTGGGCGTGCTCGATAGCTTGCCCGAGACGCTGCCGCTGGGCGTGCGCCAGCGCCTGTCGCTGGCGGTGGCCGTGGTCCACCAGCCGCGCCTGCTGATACTCGACGAACCCACATCGGGCGTCGACCCCATCGCGCGCGACAATTTCTGGCGCCTGATGATCGAGCTGGCGCGGCGCGACGGCGTCACCATCTTCATCTCCACCCATTTCATGAACGAGGCGGCGCGCTGCGACCGCATCGCGCTGATGCACGCCGGCCGGGTGCTGGTGACGGCCCCGCCCGCCGAACTGGCGCGCCAGCGCGGCGTGGCGACGCTCGAGCAGGCGTTTATCAGTTACCTGGTGGAGGCCGGTGGCGAGGCAGCGCCGGCGCCGGCGCCGCTGGTGTCGCCGGCTGTGGTGGCGGGGGCAAGCGGGGCGCCGCGGCGGCGCTGGTTCAGCCTGAACCGGGCCCTCAGCTATGCCTGGCGCGAAGCGCTCGAACTGCGCCATGACCCGGTGCGCGCCACGCTGGCGCTGGGCGGCTCGCTGCTGCTGTTGCTGGTGATCGGCTACGGCATCAGCCTGGATGTGGAAAACCTCAATTTTGCCGTGCTCGATCGCGACCAGAGTGGCAGCAGTCGCAGCTACGCGCTCAACCTGGCTGGTTCGCGCTATTTTACCGAGCAGGCGCCGCTGACCGACGGCGCCGCGCTCGACGCGCGCATGCGCAGCGGCGAGCTGGCGCTGGCCCTGGAAATACCGCCCGGCTTCGGCCGCCGCGTCGCCCGCGGCGAAGCCGTCAGCGTCGGCGCCTGGGTTGATGGCGCCATGCCGCAGCGGGGCGAAACGGCGCAGAGCTACCTGGTGGCGATGCACCAGCTGTGGCTGGCCGAACATGCGCGCGCCAGCGTGGGCGCGCATGCCGGCAGCGCGGTCGACATCCTCACCCGCTTTCGCTACAACCCCGACGTCAAGAGCTTGCCGGCGATGGTGCCGGCGGTGATACCGCTGTTGCTGCTGATGCTGCCGGCGATGCTGGCGGCGCTGTCGGTGGTGCGCGAGAAGGAAATGGGCTCGATCCTCAACCTGTACGTCACCCCCGTCACCCGCAGCGAATTCTTGATCGGCAAGCAAGCACCGTACGTGCTGCTGGCGATGCTCAATTATTTGCTGATGACGCTGTTCGCGGTGACGGTGTTCGGGGTGCCCCTGAAGGGCAGTTTTCTCAGCCTGAGCGTGGCGGCCCTGCTGTACGTGCTGTGCGCCACCGGGATCGGCCTGCTGGCCTCGACCTTCACCCGCAGCCAGATTTCGGCCATCTTCCTCACCCTGATCGGCACCATGATCCCCGCCATCCAGTTTGCCGGGCTGATCAATCCGGTCAGTTCGCTCGAGGGCGTGGGGCGGCTGATTGGCACGGCCTATCCGGCCACCCACATGCTGGCCATCAGCCGGGGCGTGTTCAACAAGGCGCTGGGCTGGCAGGCCTTGCGCGCCGACTACCTGGCGCTGCTGCTGGCGCTGCCGCTGATCCTGGGCCTGGCGATTGCGCTGCTGAGAAAGCAGGAGCGATGAAGATGCCGGGCACAGGGGCGGCGCGCCTCGACAACATCTACCGGCTGGGGGTGAAGGAGTTGTGGACCCTGTTGCGCGACCCGATGATGCTGCTGCTGATCGTCTATACCTTCAGCGCATCCGTGTACGTGGCCGCCACCGCCCAGCCGGAGACGCTGCACCGGGCCGCCATCGCCATCGTCGACATGGATGCGTCGCCGCTGTCGGCGCGCCTGGTCGCCGCGTTTGCGCCGCCCCAGTTCACCACCCCGGTGCTGATCGACGGCGGCGCCGCCGACGCTGGTCTCGACAGCGGCGACTACACTTTCGTGCTCGACATTCCCGCCAATTTTCAGCGCGACCTGCTGGCCGGGCGCGGCGCGGCGCTGCAACTGAACGTCGACGCCACCCGCATGAGCCAGGCGTTTGGCGGCAGCGGCTACATTGCCCAGATCGCCGCGGCCGAAATCACCGACTTCGGCGTGCGCGAGCATGGCCTTGTGGTGGCGGCGCCGGCGATCACGCTGGTCGCGCGCGCGCGCTTCAATCCCACGCTGGCGCAGTCCTGGTTTGGCAGCGTGATGGAAGTGATCAACAACGTCACCATGCTGTCGGTGATACTGACCGGCGCGGCGCTGATCCGCGAGCGCGAGCACGGCACCATCGAACACCTGCTGGTGATGCCCGTCACGCCCGCCGACATCATCCTGGCCAAGGTCTGGTCGATGGGGCTGGTGGTGCTGGCGGCGGCTGCGCTGTCGCTGATTTTTATTGTCCGCGGCGCCCTGCAGGTGCCCTTGCAGGGCTCGGCCTGCTTGCTGCTGCTGGGCGCCACCCTGCACCTGTGCGCCACCACCGCCATGGGCATCCTGATGGCGACGGTGGCGCGCAGCATGCCGCAGTTCGGCATGCTGGTGATCCTGATCCTGCTGCCCCTGCAATTGCTGTCGGGCGGCGTGACGGCGCGCGAGAGCATGCCGGCGGCGCTGCAAACGATCATGCAGGCGGCGCCCACCACCCATTTCGTCGCGCTGGCCCAGGCGATTGTCTACCGTGGCGCCGGCATGGCGGTGGTGTGGCCCCACCTGCTGGCGCTGATCGCGATCGCCGCCGTGCTGTTCGGCGGCTCCTTGCTGCTGTTTCGGCGCCGGGTGGCGCAGATGGCGTGAGGTTCGAACTTATCGACTACGCACGATGACCGCGCTGTCGTAGCTAAAGCGCGGCATGGCCTTGAGCGAGGCCTGCGAGGCTCCCGGCAGGTGCAGCAGGCCCTTGCGGTCGGTGACTGCGGCGAACGGCAAGGCGACCGCGTGGCCGCCGATTTCAGCGTGGCCGCCCACGCCGATGATCAGCACGAAGGGCGCGGCGGCGCTCGTCACCACCAGGTCGATCACCGTGCCGATCTGCTCGCCCCCGTCATCGTAGATGGGGCGTCCCAGCAGGCCGCGCTGGACGCTCCAGCCCTTGACGGGCGTGGCCGAGGAGGGCAATTGCATGGTGACGATGGTGCTGGCGCGGCTGGCCTGGGCGTGGGCGACGCCCGGCGCCAGCGCCAGCGCCAGCGCGGCGCCAAGGCAGGCCAGGATCGTCGAGGCCGGACGGCATAAGAAAGAGGGTGGCATAAGATACTCCAGGTGGTATGCGATAAGGGGACAGCAGGCAGCCATCGCGGCTGCCCGCCAGTGTGAAGCGCGCAATCAGACGTCGGTAAATTCGGCGTCCATCGCCTGCTTGCCGTCGCTGCCTGGCGGCGCTTTGGCCGGCTCTTGCGCTGGCGCCGCCTGCAGGGGCAGCACTGCCGCGGCCAGCGCGGCGATATCGGTCGCGATCTGCGCGCTGTCGCCGTTGCGCATTGCGTCGTCGAGCGCGGCGATGCACGTTTCGACCGCGGCCGCGGCGGCGCCGTCGGCCCCGGCGCCCTGCGCGGCGATGGCCTTTTTCGCTGTGTGGATCGCCACATCGGCCTGGTTGCGCGCATCGGTCAGCAGGCGCAGCGCATGATCGGCCTGGGCGTTCTTGGCGGCGTCATCGACCATATTGCGGATTTCCTGTTCCGTCAGGCCCGAGTTGGCCTTGATGGTGATGGTGTTTTCCTTGCCGCTGGCCTTGTCCCTGGCGCCCACGTGCAAGATGCCGTTGGCGTCGATGTCGAAGCTGACGTCGATCTGCGGGGTGCCGCGGGCGGACGGCGGAATCCCCTCGAGATTGAATTCGCCCAGCGCCTTGTTGCCGGCGGCGATCTCGCGCTCGCCCTGGAACACCTTGATCGTCACCGCCGGCTGATTGTCCTCGGCGGTGGAAAACACCTGGCTGATCCGGGTGGGGATGGTGGTGTTCCGTGGGATCATGGTCGACATCACGCCGCCCATGGTCTCGATGCCCAGCGACAGCGGGGTGACGTCGAGCAGCAGCAGATCCTTGCGGTCGCCCGACAGCACGGCGCCCTGGATGGCCGCGCCCACCGCCACCGCTTCGTCGGGGTTGACGTCGCGGCGCGGCTCCTTGCCGAAAAATTCGCGCACCTTCTGCTGCACCTTGGGCATGCGCGTCATGCCGCCGACGAGGATGATGTCGTCGATATCGGCCACCTTGACGCCCGCATCGGCGATCGCCGTGCGGCACGGCGCGATGGTCGCCTCGATCAGGTCTTCCACCAGCGCTTCGAGGCGGGCGCGCGTCATCGTCATGCTCAGGTGGACCGGCGCGCCGTTCGCCATGGCGATGTAGGGCTCGTTGATATCGGTCTGCTGGGCCGACGACAATTCGATTTTCGCCCGTTCGGCCGAGGCCTTGATGCGCTGCAGGGCGATCGGGTCCTTCTTCAGGTCGATCCCGTGCTGCTTCTTGAAGTCGTCGATGATCGAGTCGATGATGCGCTGGTCGAAGTCTTCGCCGCCGAGGAAGGTGTCGCCGTTGGTCGAGAGCACCTCGAACTGCTTTTCGCCGTCGAGCGCGGCGATTTCGATGATGGAAACGTCGAAGGTGCCGCCGCCCAGGTCATACACGGCGATCTTGCGGTCGCCCTGCTGGTTCTTGTCCATGCCGAAGGCGAGCGCCGCGGCGGTGGGCTCGTTGATGATGCGCTTGACATCGAGGCCGGCGATGCGACCGGCGTCCTTGGTCGCTTGTCGCTGGGCGTCGTTGAAATAGGCCGGCACGGTGATGACGGCCTCCGTCACCGCTTCGCCCAGGTAGTCCTCGGCGGTTTTTTTCATCTTGCGCAGCACTTCGGCCGAAATCTGCGGTGGCGCCATTTTCTTGTCGCGCACGCTGATCCAGGCGTCGCCGTTATCGGCCTTGACGATGGCAAAGGGCATCAGGGCGATGTCCTTCTGCACTTCCTTCTCGTCGAACTTGCGGCCGATCAGGCGCTTGACGGCGAACAGGGTATTTTTGGGATTGGTGACCGCCTGACGCTTGGCCGCCGCGCCCACCAGGATTTCGCCGTCCGCCTGGTAGGCCACGATCGAGGGCGTGGTGCGCGTGCCTTCCGCATTGTCGATCACTTTCGGCTGGCCGTTTTCCATCACGGCGACGCAGGAGTTGGTGGTGCCCAGATCGATACCGATGATTTTGCTCATGATGTTGTTCTTTCTTTGTGGGTTAGTGAAAGGGAAGGGGGGCTTTATTTGGGCCAGCCCTGCTGGTGGCGTGCCAGCAGCAGGGCGATGGCGCAGGAGCCCAGTCGCGCCAGCGTGGGATCGGCGCGGCTGGTGAGGATGATGGGCACGCGCGCGCCCAGCACGATGCCGGCCATCTGCGCGCCGCCCAGGTATTCGAGCTGCTTGGCGAGCATATTGCCCGCCTCGATGTCGGGCACCAGCAGGATGTCGGCGTGGCCGGCGACGGGCGAAATGATGCCCTTGATGAGGGCGGCCGACGCCGACACGGCATTGTCGAAGGCCAGCGGGCCGTCGAGCAGGGCGCCGCGGATCTGGCCCCGCTCGGCCATCTTGCACAAGGCCGCCGCGTCGAGCGTCGACTGCATGGCGGGATTGACGGTTTCGACGGCGCACAGCAGCGCCACCCGGGGCCGCACGATGCCCAGCGCGCGCACCATGTCGACAGCGTTTTGTACGATGTCGCGCTTGGCCGCCAGGTCGGGGCTGATGTTCAGGGCGGCGTCGGTGATGAACAGCCAGCGCGGATAGGCGGGGGCGTCGATGGCGAACACGTGGCTCATGCGGCGCCCCGTGCGCAGGCGCGCCTGCGGCGCCACCACCGCGTGCATCAATTCGTCCGTGTGCAGGCTGCCCTTCATCAGCGCTTCGACCTGGCCGTCGCCGGCCATTGCCGCCGCCGCCTCGGCAGCGGCCGCGCTGTGCTCGACGTTGACGACCTCGATGCCGGTCAGGTCGATGCCGGCGCTATCGGCGGCGGCGTGGATCTTGTGCGCCGGCCCCACCAGCACCGGCACGATCAGGCCCAGATGCGCCGCGTCGACGGCCGCCGTCAGGGCGTGCGTGTCGACCGGATGGACCACCGCCGTGCGCAGCGGCGGCATGCCGGCCGTCATGGCAATGAGCTTGCGGTAGCCAGTGCCGCTCTGGTGGCCTGAGGCGGGCGGGTGGATCAGTTCTGTCATGGGATGGTCTTTCCTCAGATATGACGCACGGGCGGCATCTGCCCGTTGTGGGCGGGCGTGCTCTGGTAGCCCTGCAGGATGTCAATGTAATTGGCGCGCTGGTACTCCTCGGGACGGGCGCAGTTGCCCTGGGCGAGCAGCCCGCGCATGCGCGTCAGGTCGTCCATGTCGCGCTGCGCCAGCCACTGCTTGAGGCCATCGACGAGGGTGCGCATGTGGCCCACGCCGTGTTCGAGCAGGGCCGAGGTGGTCATGACGACATCGGCGCCGGCCAGCAGGTACTGGACGACGTCGTCGGCGCTGTGCACGCCCGTGCTGGCGGCCAGCGAGGCGTTGATGCGCCCGTGCAGGATGGCGATCCACAACAGCGGCAGGCGCATCTCGGACGGGTGGCTCAGCTCGAGCTGCTTGCGGATTTTCAGGCGCACGGTGTCGATGTCGGGCTGGTAGAAACGGTTGAACAGCACCAGCGCATCGGCGCCGGCGCCGGCCAGTTCGATGGCGAAGTGGCCCGGCGCGCTGAAGTAGGGGCTGAGCTTGACGGCGAGCGGGATGCGCACGCGCTGGCGCACGGCGGCGACGATGTCGAGGTAGCGCTGCTCGACGGCGCGGCCGTCCAGCGACAGGTCGGCGGCGACAAAATACATGTTCAATTCGAGCGCGGCGGCGCCGGCGTCCTCGAGCTGGCGCGCGTAATTGACCCAGCTTCCCACGCTGGCGCCGTTCAGGCTGGCGATCACGGGAATGGCCAGCTGGCGGCTGGCGTCGCGCACCAGGTCGATGTATTGCACCGCCTGCAGCTGATGGCGGGCCGGCGCCGGCAGGTAGCTGGCCGCCTCGGGCGAGTTGTGGGCGCCGGCGCCGCTCAACGCTTCATCGCGGCGCGCCTGCGCTTCGAGCTGCTCGGCGAACAGCGAGGGCAGCACCACCGCGCCGGCGCCGGCGTCCTGCAGGGCCAGCAGCTTGGGGAGTTCGGAGGTCAGCGGCGAGGCCGAGGCCACCAGCGGTGAGTGCAATAGCAGGCCCATGTAGGGGGTCGTCAGGTTCATGTCATGCTCCTTGAGGGCGGTGGCGCCCGGTGGTGTCGCTGGCCAGGTGTTCGTACTGGCGGTATTTGTCGGTCACGGCGCGCTGGGCGGCCGCCATCAGGGTGGCGGCGGCGCCCGGGTCGCGCCGCGCCAGCGCGGTGTAGCGCAGCTCGTTGCCGGCATAGGCGGCGAACGGCAGCGAGGGCCGTGGCGAGTCGAGGCGGAAGGGATTGCGGCCGGCCGCTCCCATGGGCGGACTGAAACGCAGCAGGGGCCAATAGCCGCAGGCGACGGCCAGGTCCTGCTGGTGCATGCCCTGGCGCATATCGATGCCGTGGGCGATGCAGTGGCTGTAGGCGAGGATGATCGACGGGCCGGAATAGGCCTCGGCCTCGCGAAACGCCTGCAAGGTCTGCTGCGCGTTGGCGCCCAGCGCCACCTGCGCCACGTACACGTTGCCGTACGCCATCATCTGCAGGGCCAGGTCCTTGCGCGCCGTGCGCTTGCCGGCGCTGGCAAACTTGGCCACCGCGCCCAGCGGGGTCGCCTTCGAGGCCTGGCCGCCCGTGTTCGAATACACCTCGGTGTCGAGCACCAGCACATTGACGTCGCGCCCGCTGGCGAGCACGTGGTCGAGTCCACCGGAGTCGATGTCATAGGCCCAGCCGTCGCCGCCGACCAGCCAGATACTGCGCCGCACCAGGTGGTCGACCACGGAGAGCAGGTCGCGTGCGGCGTCGAGGTCGAGGGCGGCGAGCGCCGTTTTCAGCTGCGCCACCCGGTCGCGCTGGGCACGGATGGCCGATTCCTCGGTCTGGTCGGCCGCCAGGATGGCCTGCGCCAGCGGCGCGCCCACCGCTGGCGCCAGCGCCGCGAGCAGGGAACGGGCCAGCGCCAGTTGCTGGTCGGCGGCCAGGCGAAAGCCCAGGCCGAATTCGGCATTGTCCTCGAACAGGGAATTGGACCAGGCCGGGCCGCGCCCCTCGCTGTTTTTCGACCACGGCGTGACGGGCAGATTGCCGCCGTAGATCGACGAGCAGCCGGTGGCGTTGGCGATCATGGCGCGGTCGCCGAACAATTGCGACAGCAGCTTGAGGTAGGGCGTCTCGCCGCAGCCGGCGCAGGCGCCGGAAAATTCGAAGGTCGGCTCGAGAAACTGCACGCCGCTGATGCTGGCAAAATTGACCCGTGCCCGGTCGTTCACGGGCAGGCCCTCGAAAAAACCGATGGCCAGCCGCTCGGCCGCCAGCAGCGGCGCCTTCTCGTGCAGATTGAGCGCCTTCAGGTCGGGCACCAGCACGCTGTCGGCGGGGCAGGCTTCGATGCACAGGCCGCAGCCGGTGCAGTCTTCCACGTACAGCTGCAAGGTGAAATGGGTGTGCGGAAAGCCGCGCGCGTTGACGGGCGCCGACTTGAAGGCGGGCGGGGCGCCGCCCAGCCGGTCCTCGTGGTAGTAGCGCGAGCGGATCACGCTGTGCGGGCACACCACGCTGCACTGGCCGCACTGGATGCACAGGCCCGGCTCCCAGACGGGCACGAAGTCGGAGATATTGCGCTTTTCGAACATGCTGGTGGCGCTGGGATAGCTGCCGTCGACGGGCATCGCGCTCACCGGCAGCAGGTCGCCGCGGCCTTCGAGGGCGATGGCGATGAACTTGCGCACGAACGGCGGCGCGCTGGCCGGCACCACGGCCGTCATGGCCAGTTCGCCGCTGACGGCGTCCGGCACCGCCACCGCGTGCAGGCGCGCCAGTGCGCCGTCGACGGCGGCGAAATTGGCTTGCACCACGGCCGTGCCCTTGCTGGCGTAGCTGTGCGCAATCGAGGCCTTGATGCGTTCGATCGCCTGTTCGCGCGGCAGCACACCGCACAGGGCAAAAAAGCAGGTCTGCAAGATGGTGTTGGTCAGGCCCGCCAGCCCCGCTTCGCGGGCGGCGCTGGAGGCGTCGATCACGTGCAGGCGCAATTGCTTGTCGAGGATCTGCCGCTGCACGGGGCGCGGCAAGTGCATCCACACGTCCTGCGGCCCGTAGACGGTATTGAGCAGGAAGATGGCGCCGGGGGCGGCGATCGACAGCAGGTCCTGGCGCAGCAGGAAGTGAAACTGGTGGCAGGCGACGAAGTCGGCGCGCTCGACCAGGTAGGGCGCGTGGATGGGCGCCGCGCCGAAGCGCAGGTGCGAGACCGTGCGCGCGCCCGACTTGTGCGAATCGTAGACAAAATACGCCTGGGCGTTGCGGCCGGCGTCCTCGCCGAGGATTTTTGCGCTGTTCTTGTTGGCGCCCACGGTGCCGTCCGCGCCCAGGCCGTAGAACACGGCGTCGACCTGGTCGCCCACGCGGGCGAGGTGGAACGTTGGGTCCCACGCCAGGCTGCTGTGCGAGACGTCGTCGTCGATGCCGATGGTGTAGCTGTTCTTCGGCTGCGCCGCCCTGAGTTCATCGAACACGGCCCTGGCCATGGCGGGACTGAAGTTCTTCGAGCCCAGGCCGTAGCGCCCGCCCGTCACGCGCGGCATCGCCGTGCGTGCGCCGTTGGCCACCGCCTGCGCCAGCGCGGCGAGCACGTCGAGGTAGAGCGGCTCGCCCGCCGCGCCCGGCTCCTTGGCCTGCTCGAGCACCGTCAGGCGCGTGCACGAGGCGGGCAGGGCGGCGACCAGGTGGGCCGCCGAAAATGGCCGGAACAGGCGCACCTGCAGCACCCCCACCGCTTCGCCGGCACTGTTGAGTAGTGCCGCGACGGCGCGGGCGGTTTCCGCCCCCGAGCCCATCAGCACGATCACGCGGGTGGCGTCGGCCGCGCCGCTGTAGTCGAACAAATGGTACTGGCGCCCCGTCAGGGTGGCGAAGCGGTCCATCGCGTCCTGCACGATGGCCGGCAGCGCCTGGTAGTACGGGTTCACGCTCTCGCGCGCCTGGAAAAACGTGTCGGGATTGTGCGCGGTGCCGCGGATGAAGGGCGCCTCGGGGCTCAGTGCGCGGGCGCGGTGGGCGCGCACCAGGGTGTCGTCGATCATGGCGCGAATGATCTCGTCGGCCACCAGGTCGATGGTATTGAGTTCGTGCGAGGTGCGAAAGCCGTCGAAGAAATGCAGGAATGGCACGCGGCCGCGCAGGGTGGCCGCCTGGGCGATCAGGGCGCTGTCATGCGCCTCCTGCACCGAGGCCGAGGACAGCATGGCAAAGCCGCTGCCGCGCACCGCCATCACATCCGTGTGGTCGCCAAAGATCGACAGCGCCTGGGTGGCGACGGCGCGGGCGGCGACGTGAAAGACGGTACAGCTCAGTTCGCCGGCGATCTTGAACATATTCGGCAGCATCAGCAGCAGGCCCTGCGAGGAGGTGAAGGTGGTGGTCATGGCGCCGCCCTGCAAGGCGCCATGGACGGCGCCGGCGGCGCCCCCTTCGCTCTGCATTTCCTGGATCACGGGGACGTTGCCCCAGATATTGGTGTGCCCGTCCGCCGCCCATTCGTCGGCCAGTTCGGCCATGGTGGACGAGGGGGTGATCGGGTAGATCGCGCACACTTCGTTGACGCGGTAGGCGATGTGGGCGACGGCGCCATTGCCGTCGAGGGTGATGCGACCGCTCATGCCGCCACCTGCGTGGCGGCTGTTTCGGCGATCATCTGCATCGCGTGGCACGGACACTGATCGACGCACACGGCGCAGCCGGTACAGGCCGACAGCAGCACCTCGTAGCCGAGACCGGGGCCGCGCTTGACGATGGCCTGCTCGGGGCAGGCGGCGTAGCAGTTGTCGCATTCGAAGCAGTTCCCGCACGAGAAACAGCGCTGGGCCTCGCGGCGGGCGGCGGATTCGTCGAGCCCGCTGGTGACTTCGTCGAAGCCGCCCACGCGGGCCGCCGGCGCCAGTTCGGCCTGCTGCGCGCGCGCGCCATCGGCGTAGATCGGCAGGTGCAGCATGGCGAAGGTGGCGAGCGCGAGGTCCACCTCGGGCAGCACGGCGCGGCCATCGAGCCAGGCGTCGATGTGGGCGGCGGCGCGGCGGCCGTGGCCGGTGGCGTTGGTCACACTGTGCTGGCCCGGCACCAGGTCGCCGCCGGCGAACACCCCGGGCGCGCCCGTCATCAGGGTGGCGTCGACCGCCACCGCGCCACCGGGCAGGAAGACGATGCCGTCGAGCGCGTGCAGAAAGCCGCTGTCGGCCTGCTGGCCCAGCGCCAGCACGACGGCGTCGGCGGCCAGCGTTTCGAACTGGCCCGTCGGCTGCGGCGTGCCGTCGGCGTCGAGCGCCATCAACTCGAGCTGCAGTGCGCCCGGCCCGACCTGGCGGATGCTGCTGAGCCACTTGATGGTCACCCCTTCGTCCTGCGCTTCCTGCGCCTCGAAGGCGTGCGCTTCCATGTGCGCGCGGTCGCTGATGAAGACGATCACGGCTTCCTCGGCGCCCAGCCGGCGCGCGGTGCGGGCCGCGTCCATCGCCGTGTTACCGGCGCCCACCACGGCGACGCGCCGGCCCAGCTTGACGGCGCTGCCGTCGGCGGCCGCGTGCAGCAGTTTTACCGCCGTCAGCATGCGCCCGGCGTCGCGGCCGGGGATCTCGATGCGCTTGCCCAGCTGGGCGCCGATGGCGAGGAAGACGGCGTCGAACTGGCCGTCGCGGCGCGCCGCGGCCACGTCGGTGACGGCGCAGTCCAGCGTCAAGGTGACGCCCAGCGCGACGATGCGGGCGATTTCGCGCGCGAGGACGACGCGCGGCAGGCGGTAGGCGGGAATACCGTAGTGCAGCATGCCGCCCGCCGCGGCCGACCCCTCGCGGATCTCGACGGCGTGGCCGCGCCGGCGCAGGTGCCAGGCGGCCGACAGGCCGGCCGGGCCCGCGCCGATCACCAGCACCCGCTTGCCCGTCGCCGGCGGCACGGCGATGGTCCAGCCCTGTTCGAGCGCCATGTCGCCCAGCAGGCGCTCGACGGCGTGGATGCTGACGGCGCTGTCAAGCGCGCCCCGGTTGCAGGCGCTCTCGCACGGGTGATAACAGACCCGCCCGTGCACGCCGGGCAGGGGATTGGCCTCGACCAGCTTGTGCCAGGCCCGTTCGAACTTGCCTGCCCGGGCCAGCGCCAGCCAGGCCTGGATGTCTTCGCCGGCCGGACAGGCTTGCTGGCACGGCGCCGTCAGATTGGCGTACAGGGGCCGCGCGCTGCGGCGCGGGCCGGCGCCGGCGTGGCGCAAGGGGTCGAGGCGGGCGGTGAGGTCGTGAAATGGGGCGGGCATGGGTCGCTTTCGGTGAACAATCAGGATCAGGCGGGGACGGCGGCGGCGGCAGCAGGGAGGCGCACAGCGCTCCCGGTTTCCTTGAGAAACAGCGCCAGCACGATGGCCAGCGCAATGCCGGCCAGGCCCCACCCGCCCCAGTGGCGGAAGTCCTGCAGGTCGAGGGCGGCGCCGGCGGCGTCGTGCCCGAGCACCCAGCCGGCCACCGGCGCGGCCACGGCGCTGAGGGAAAACACCAGGAAGTTCATGGCGCCGGTGGCGCTGCCCTTGATGCCGTCGGGATTGACTTCCTTGATGATGGAATACGGGATCATGGCCGCGCCCGAGGCGAAGCCGAACAGCAGGCCGCCCAGGTAGGCCGGCATGAGCCCGACCGGCAGGAACAGGATGGCCGCCGCCAGCGCCAGCATCGCCACGGCGCTGGCAATGAGCACCGGCTTGCGGCGCCCCAGGCGATCGGCCAGGTAGCCCAGCAGGGGCGCGCCCACCACCCAGCCCAGCGGCACCATGGCGGCGCGGTTGACGGCGTCGGCGTGGGTGGCGCCATAACCGTCCTGCAGCATCGCCACGCCCCAGATCATGTCGCCGATGGTGGTGGGCAGAAACAGCAGGCCCGCGCAGAAGCCGCACAGATACGACTGTGGATTCGACAGTACGATCTTGTAGGGCGCGAACATCTGCCCCAGCGTGCCGCGGCTGGCCGCTGCCTGCGCCGGTTCGGCCGGGGTGGCCAGCAGCGTGACCACGGCCAGCACGGCGGTGACGGCGCCGGCGGCCAGCCAGAAGTGCGGCCAGCTGATGGCGCCATGAATGAGCGGCGAGACGATGAACTGGCCACCGGCGCCGCCCAGCATGCCGAACATCTGGGTGGCGCCGACGGTGGTGGCGAGCAGCCGCGCGGGAAAGCCGCGCGTGGCCAGGTAGACGGCGCCGACGAAAGCGAAGGCGGCGCCGGCGCCCTGCAGCAGGCGGCCGGCCTGGGCGGCGCCCACGCTGCCCACGCCAAACAGGGCGGCGCCGATGGCCAGCAAAGCGATGCCAGCGGGGATCGACAGCCTGGCGCCGTAGCGGTCGAGCGCCGCGCCGGCGATGATGGAGAAGCCGGCGTAGGTGTAATAGTAGAGGCCGAGCAGTGAGCTCAAGCCCAGCGCGCCAAGCGCCCAGGCGCTGCGCAATTCGGGCAGCATGACGCCGGGCGCGGAGCGCAGCGCATACTGCAAGAAATAGAAGACCGCGCACAGCAGCCAGGCGCAGATGAACAAGGGATGGAAGCCATCGGCGCGGGCGCTTGGGCTGGGTGCGGCGCGCGATGGCATGCTCGTTCTCCTGTGGCAGCGCCGCTGCGCGGGTGCGCGGCAGGCGCTGTCGATGCCCCACAGTAGCGGGGCGGCGCGAGAACATCTGTGTGTCTGCGCGCTTTGGCCCCCTGGCGCCGTGCTCAGGCCAGGCGCAGGTGGTCGATGACCTCGTGCACGCCGGGCGAGCTCCAGGCCGCATGGCAGGCCAGATTGTGTTCGGTCCAGTTCGCCACCAGCCCCGTCAGCGTCACGGTATCGCCGTTCACGCTGACGGCGATGCGGCTGGCGTCCTGGTGCGCGCGGCGCTTGAGCGAGGCTTCGATCTGGTCCTGGACGACGAGCGCGCTGACGTGCGGCTGGACCACGATCTGGTCGCTCACGCCCGTCACCCCCATCAGGTAGCGCACCGCCTGCACGGCGGCATGGCGCTGGTAGGCCCAGGCGAGCTTGCCGCTCAGGGTCACGTAACCGCCTTCCACCGTCACCTGCACCGCATGGTCAGGCACGGCGGTGGACCAGAGCAGGGTGTTTTCGACGGTGCGCGCGATGTCGACATCGTCGCGCCGGCTCGAGCCGGCCAGCCGCACCTCGAGGGCGACGGTGAGCGCGCGCACGCCGCTGACCTGGCGGGCGGCGTTCTCGGCATCCCATTTTTCGGCGAAGCTGGCCACCTCGCCGCTGAGGGTGACGATGCCCTCGTGGACTTGCACGCCGATGGCGGTGGCGTCGATGGCGGGGTCCCAGGCCAGTTCGGCCAGCACGTCCTGCTGTAGTGTGATATCGGTTTTCATGGCGCTCTTTCGTGTCGTGGAGAGAGCTTGAGCCTGCCCTGTCGGGCGCGCGCCATCAGTGTGTTAGCGCGCTTTCAGGGCGCAGTCGGGCCGCTGTCCGGCGCGCGCCTCAGACGAAGGTCAGCAGCGACTGACCCGCGTCGCCGTCGGCGCCCGCGCCGTCGGCACGGGGCAGGCGGCGCTCCGGTTCGGCGAAGTGGAAAGGGGGTAAGGCGCCGCTGGGGCGCCAGACGATGCCCAGCCCCGGCGTGGCCGTGGCCAGGTCCGGCAACAGCCGCGCGGTGGCATGGCGCACCACGTCATAGCATTCGCATACGTGCTCGGCCAGGCCGGCGCGGCTGAGCACCGTCACGTGGCCGCGGCGCCAGCGGATGATGCCCAGTTCCTGCAGCCAGCGGGCGGCGTCGGTGACGCCCTCGCGGCGCACGCCGATGATGGCGCCGATTTCCTCCTGCGTCGCCGCCAGCTCGTTCAACGAGGAGCGGTCCAGCATTTGCAGCAGGTAGCGGCACAGGCGCTGCTTGGTGCTGTGGTGGCTGTTGCAGGCGGCCAGTTGCGAAATCTGCGTCAGGCGCGCCTCGGTATAGCGCAACAGCAGGCGCAGCAAGGGGCCGCCCCGATAGAACTCCTCCATCAGGCGCGCCGCCGCCAGCCGGTAGGCGTAGCCGCCCGTCTGCACCACGGCCCGGCCGGCCGAGCGGCCGCCACCCATCAATAGCGACACCCCCAGCATGCCCTCGTTGCCGATGCGGGTAATCTCGGAGGTGCCGCCGTCCTCGAGCAGATAGTCGAGCGAGACGGTGGCGGTGATGGGGAAGTACACGGACGCCATCTTGCCGTCGGCCTGGTAGAGCACATCGCCGCGGTCGAGCGCGATCAGCTCGAAGTGGGCCGACAGGCGCTGGTAGGCGCTGCTGTCGCATTCGGCCAGCAGGCGGTTTTTACGGGGATGAAGTATGGTCAGCATGGAAACGGGTCCTTGGTTAAGCGAACGGGGCATGCGCAAGCCTGCACCATGCGCCATTACCCTGGACAAGTCAGTGTGCTGGCACACATTATTGTGCTTCTGACAACTAAATAAAATGGCGGGCACGTGCGCCGCCGTGGTCTGTCGGCTAGCGCTTTGAAAGAAGAAGACACCAGCATGGATGCAGCACTGCACACCGCCCGCCTGATATCGAGGCCGCCCGCCGCTGGCGACCTCGAGCGCTTTTTTGCCATTCACAGCGATCCGGCGACCCATCTGTTCAATCCGGCGGGGCCGATGCGCAGCGTGGCGACGGCGGCGGCGACCCTCGCGGCCTGGTGCGGCCCCGGCACGGCGCCCCGATCCGGGTGCTCGAGAAGATCTGCATGGCGCGCGATGGCCGGCTCGACGACACCCCGGGTCAGCCGCCCAGCCTGGTCTACGCCATGACGCATTCCCGCTTTCGCGCGCTCGCCGGGGGCGGCTGACCGCCGTGCACGGACGCGGCCAGGCGTCGCGCGTGCGCGCGCATGGGCACGCTACAATGCGCCACCCATCCATGACAACGACCGAACCCATGCCCCAGCTTCGACCGATCCCCAGGATTCTTTTTCTGCTGTTTCCGATCATGCTGTGCCACGGCCAGGCGCGCGCCGACGATCCCGTCATCCAGCGCGTGCTGGTCGAAGGCGCGCGCGCCAGCGGGCTCGGGGTCGCTGACGGGGCCGGCCAGGGCAGTGTCAGCGGGCGCGAACTGGAATTGCGCACCGTCTACCGCCCCGGCGAAATCCTCGAGGCGACGCCGGGGCTGGTGGTCAGCCAGCACAGCGGCGAAGGCAAGGCCAACCAGTTTTATCTGCGCGGCTTCAACCTCGATCATGGCACCGATCTGGCCACCTTCATCGACGGCATGCCCGTCAACCAGCGCAGCCATGCGCACGGCCAGGGCTGGACCGACCTGAATTTTCTGATCCCCGAACTGGTGGGCCGGCTCGACTACGGCAAGGGGCCGTATTCGGCGCGCCAGGGCGACTTCGCCTCGGCCGGCAGCGCCTCGATCACCTACGTCAACCGCCTGCCGGCGAACGTGGCGACGCTCAGCGGGGGCCAGAACGGCTACGCGCGCGCCGCCATCGTCACCTCCACCGATGTCGGCGATGGCAGCGTGCTGATGGCGATCGAGGGTTTGCACAACGACGGCCCGTTCACGCGCGGCGACAACTATCGCAAGCGTAACGGCGTGCTGCGCTACAGCGAGGGCTATGCCAACAATGGCTGGAGCGTCACCGCGATGGCGTACCGGGCCGACTGGAACGCCACCGACCAGATTCCCCGGCGCGCGGTGGAGGATGGCAGCATCGGCCGGTTTGACGGCATCGACGGCACCGATGGCGGCGCGGCCGAGCGCCTGAGCCTGTCGGGCGCGTGGCGGCGGACGGGCGCCGACAGCTCCTCGAAGCTGAGCGCCTATCTGATCCGCAACCGCCTGGCGCTGTTCTCCAATTTCAGCTACTTCCTCAACGACCCCGTCAATGGAGACCAGTTCGCGCAGCCGGACCGGCGCGTGACGAGCGGCCTGACGGCGGCGCATACCTGGCACCTGCACGAGGGGCCGTGGCAAACGTCGGACTGGACCGTTGGCGTGGTCGCCCAGAACGACAACATCATCAATGCCCTGCAGGCGACCCGCGCGCAGCAGGTGCTCTCGACCGTGCGCGCCGACCACATCGTCGAGTCCAGCGCCGCCCTGTATGTGGAAAACGCGACCCGCTGGACCGACATGTTTCGCACGGTGGCCGGGGTGCGCGCCGATCGCTACCGCTTTAGCGTGGGCAGCACCCTTGCCGCCAACAGCGGCACTGCCACCGCCGGCATCGCCAATCCTTCGCTCAACCTGATTTTCGGCCCGTGGAAGTCGACCGAACTGTATCTGAACATGGGCAACGGCTTCCACAGCAACGACGCGCGCGGCACCGTCACCACGGTCGATCCGGCGACGGGCGATGCGCTCGCCCCGGTGCCGGGCCTGGTGCGCTCGAAGGGACTCGAACTGGGCTTGCGCACCGAGGCGCTGCCGAATATGCAGACGGCGCTGTCCGTGTACCGGCTCGATTTCGCCTCCGAACTGCGCTACGTGGGCGACGCCGGCAGCACCGAGGCGGGCCGCCCCAGCCGGCGCTACGGCATCGAGTTCTCGAACTACTACAAGCCCTTCAAATGGCTGTCGATCGATCTCGATGCCGCCTACGCGCATACGCGCTCGCGCGACCAGCTTGCGCTGGCGGGCAACTACCTCGAAGGCGCCGTCGAAGGGGTCGGCCAGCTGGCGCTGACGGTCGACAAGCTGGGACCGTGGTCCGGCGC
The DNA here is from genome assembly GCF_049898325.1 of Massilia sp. DWR3-1-1. Taxonomy (NCBI): domain Bacteria; kingdom Pseudomonadati; phylum Pseudomonadota; class Betaproteobacteria; order Burkholderiales; family Oxalobacteraceae; genus Massilia; species Massilia sp. DWR3-1-1. The sequence goes on from NZ_JAFCXL010000004.1 coordinate 228,342, forward strand.
CCTGCGCCTGCGCTATTTCGGCCCGCGCCCGCTGACCGAGGACAACAGCGTGCGCTCGGCCTCGAGCAGCACGCTCAATGGCCGCATCGGCTACAAGGTCAATGCCCGCACCCGCGTCGAACTCGAAGGCTTCAACCTGGCCAATCGGACGACGTCGGCAATCGATTATTACTACACGTCGCAACTGGCCGGCGAAACCACGCCGCGCGACGATGTGCATTTCCACCCGATCGAATCGCGCTCATTTCGCGTCAGCGTGATTCACAACTGGTAGGGCAGTGCTGGCTCAGGCTGGCGTGCGCGGCGCCGCCAGGGGCGGGTAATCGGTATAGCCGTGGGCGCCGCCGCTGTACAGGCTGGCCCCGTCCAGGCTGGCCAGCGGGGCGCCTTCCTGCAGGCGTCGTACCAGGTCGGGATTGGCGATGAAGGGGCGGCCGAACGCCACCAGGTCGAGCCGGCCGGCGGCGAGGGCCGCCTGCGCCATCGCCAGGTCGTAGCCGTTGTTGCCGATGTAGAGACCATTGAAGCGCTGGCGCAGGCGCAGGAAATCGAAGGCCGGGTCGATGTCGCGGGGCCCGCCCGTGGCGCCCTCGATCACGTGCAGGTACAGCAGCTTGAAGGCGTTGAGCTGCTCGACGACGTAAGTGAACAGCGCGTGCGGGTCGCTGTCGGCGATGTCGTTGGCGGGGCTGACCGGTGAAATGCGCACGCCCACCCGCTCGCCGCCCCAGACGGCGGTGACGGCGGCCGTCACTTCCATCAGCAGGCGGCTGCGCCCGGCCAGCGAGCCGCCGTAGCCGTCGCTGCGATGGTTGGTGCTGTCGCGCAGGAACTGGTCGATCAGGTAGCCGTTTGCCGCATGGATCTCGACGCCATCGAAGCCGGCGCTCAAGGCATGTTGCGCCGCGCCCCGGTATTGCTCGACGATGCCGGCCAGGTCCGCTTCGGCCAGCGCGCGCGGGGTGACGAAGTCCTGGAAGCCGTGTTCCGTGTAGGCCTGGCCGGCCGGCCGGATGGCCGACGGCGCCACCGGCAGGGCGCCGTCTGGCTGCAGCGAAGGATGGGAAATGCGGCCCACGTGCCACAGTTGCAGGAAGATGCGCCCGTCCGCCTGGTGCACGGCCTGGTTGATCACGGCCCAGCCGCTCACCTGCTCGCGGTTGTAGATGCCGGGCGTGCCCGCGTAGCCTTTGCCTTGCGGCGAAATTTGCGCCGCTTCCGCGATGATCAGGCCGGCCGTCGCCCGCTGCCGGTAGTACTCGGCGGCGAAGGGGCCGGGAACCCCGTCGGTGCTGGCGCGGCTGCGGGTGAGGGGCGCCATGACGATGCGGTTGCGTAACTGGCAGGCGCCAAAGGGGACTGGCAGGAACAGGTCGCGGGCGGGCGCGGCGGCGGCAGGATGGAGGCTCATGGGTTCGCGATCAGTGTGGGGCTGCATTGAATGGGGAATTCAGGCAGCCACGATAGCGCGGGTACACGGGCGCGACTGTGTGCTTGCGCTCTTACGTGCCTTTGCTCACGCCGAATAACTGAGCGCGACCGAAGACGCCGCCAGCGTCGCGCGCGCCTGGCGCCTGGGCTGCAGGCGGGCGTTTTCGTCGCTGATAATCTGGTAACACTCGCAGCAGCGATGGAGGATGCCGGCCCGGTCGAGTACGGCGAGCTGGCCGCGCCGGTATTTGATCATGCCCAGTTCCTGCAAATGGCTGGCCGCCTCGGTGACGGTTTCCCGGCGCACGCCCAGCAAATGGCCCAGTTCTTCGTGGGTAATTGCAAACTCGACCGCATAGGTGCGATCCATCATTTGTAAAATCAGGGTGCACAGGCGCTGCTCGGCCGAGTGGTGGCCATTGCAGACGACGCGCTGACCGAGTTGCGCCATCATCGACTGCGCATAGCGCAGGAATAATTTGAGCAGCGGCCCCTTGCGATAAAACTCGTCGAGCAGGTGGGACGCGCCGATCCGGTAACAGCGGCCCGTCACCCTGACAATCGCCCGGTTCGGGGATGTGGCGCCGCCCATAAAAATCGCCAGTCCGACGATACCCTCATTGCCGATACTGGCCAGTTCCACCGTGCTGCCATCGGCCAGGGTGGAATCGATTGAAACAATACTGGTGGTGGGGAAATAGGCATAGGCCATTTCTCCTTCGGCCTGATATAAGATTTCACCGCGCGTCAGTAATACCGGTTCCAGGAAGGGAATCAAGCGATCAAACTCGACAGCATATAACTCGGACAGTAAATAATTCTGACCGCGCGAGTAAAGAGTTTTCATGGGGACGATTCAGGTGTGGGCGGGTGGAGCGGTGCCCGGGCGTGGCCGATTGAATTCATATACGACCATCAGAGCGCAAGGCCGATTAAAACGCCAGCCGTATTCCTTGATCCGGCCGACGTTATATAAGCGAGGCGATCATAGCACGCGATCGCCTGCGTTCATTACTACTCTTGGTTTTGATAATATAGTGACTGAATGTATGATGCGTGGCGCGTGCCCGCATATAATATGAGAATGACCTGTGGAACCGGCCAATTGTTTCTAATTAATTTTTATTAAATTAACGATTGCAGCGCTTTGCCCGCGGCCTTCGGATAATTACTATCCTGCCGCTGATGGAAATTCACCTTATGTCACACGGTGAATGTAAAATATTAACAAATAGGGTGGCGCCGATGGCGACTACTGGCCTGCGGGCGGCTGCCACAATTCCACCTTGTTGCCATCCGGGTCGATCAGCCAGCCAAATTTGCCGTAGTCGCCATCGTCGACCTTGTCGAGCACCTGGCAGCCTTCGGCGCGCAGGGCCGCCAGCAGGGCGTGCAGGTCGTCGACCCGGTAGTTGATCATGAAGGGCGCGGCGCCGGGGGCGAAGCTGTCGGCGTCGTCCGGCATGGCGCTCCAGATGGTGCTGCCGACGCCGCCCGGGTTGTGCGGGCCGGCCCAGGTGAAGGCCACCCCGCCCCAGGCGGCGATGTCCATGCCCAGATGGGTGCGGTACCACGCCGTCAGGCGCTGGGGATCGGGTGACTTGAAGAAGATGCCGCCAATACCGGTGACACGACGCATGCTGGGCTCCCTGGGAAAAATCGGATCGGTACCGTCGAGCTTAGCCCAATGGCGAAGCGGTGGCAAGCCCGCCGCCAGGCTTGCCAGCTTACTGATAATTTAGCCGCGCAGGGCCGCCTGCAGTTGTTCGATGCTGGCCGGTTTGACCAGGTGCACATCGAAGCCGGCCGCCAGTGTCCGGGCGCGGTCGTGCGGCGCGCCGTAGCCGGTGTGGGCGACCAGCCGGGTGCTGGCCAGCGCCGGCAGCGCGCGCAGGCGGCGCGCCAGTTCGCTGCCGTCCATGTCGGGCAGGCCGATATCGAGGATCATCACGTCGGGCGCGGCCTCTCCCCGGCTCGCCAGGGCGGCGATCAGCGCCAGCGCACCGGCGCCGTCGTGGGCCAGGGTGGCGTGGTGGCCCAGCGCCTCGAGCAGGTCGCACATCATCTGGGCCGAGTCGACGTTGTCGTCGACCAGCACGATGCGCAGCGCGCCGGGCGCGCCCGCCGTGCTGGCCGGCGCCGCGGCGGCGGCGGGCGCGTCGATCAGGGGCAGGGTGATGGTAAATGCGCTGCCATGGCCGACGCCGTCGCTGACGGCGTCGAGCTGGCCGCCATGCAGTTTGACCAGGGTGGCCACCAGCGACAGGCCGATGCCCAGGCCATCGTGGGCGCGGTCGGGCGCGAACGCGCCCTGGGTGAACATGTCGAAAATGTGCGGCAGGTTGGCGCTGGCGATGCCGATGCCGTTGTCGCGCACGGTGATGGCGACGGCCGGCCGGCCATCGATGCTGACCAGGCCGGCCGTCAGCGCGATGTCGCCGTGCGGCGAGGTGAATTTGGCCGCGTTGTGCAGCAGGTTGCCGATCGACTGCGCCAGCCGCACCGCGTCGCCCCACACCCACAGGGGCGCCGGCGGCAGCGCCGCGTCGAGCCGGTGATGGCGCGCCTCGACCATCGGCGCGGCCGTCTCCAGCGCCGCCTTGAACACCCCTTGCAGCTCGACTTCCTGCAGCCGCAAGGTCAGCTTGCCTTCGGAGATGCGGGCGACGTCGAGCAGGTCGTCGACCAGGTGGGTCAGGTGGTCGACCTGGCGTGAAATGACCGCGCGCGCCTTGGCGTGCACGTCGGCGCCGCCGCGGCCGGGGTCGTCGTGCCCGCCCGGCTGCCCCAGCAGCTCGACGGCGGTGCGGATCGGACTCAAGGGATTGCGCAGTTCGTGCGCCAGCGTGGCCAGAAAATTGTTCTTGTTGTCGTCGGCGGCGCGCAAACGGCTTTCGAGTTCCTTGCGGCCCGTGATGTCGCTGGTGATGCGGGCGATCCGGTACGGCTGATCGCGCGCGTCGCGCACCAGGAAGGCGCGGTCGCGCACCCAGCGCACGGCGCCGCCGGCGCCCACCACGCGGTACTCCTCGTCGTATGGCGCCAATGCCAGCAGGGCGTTCCAGCGCTGCGCCAGTGCCGGCCGGTCCTGCGGGTGAATGCTGGCGATCCAGTCGTCGGGACGGCGCGCCAGTTCGTCGCTGCCGCGCCCCCAGATACGGGCGTAGGCGGCGCTGACGTAGAGCAGGGCGCCGTCGTCGAGATTGAACATCCAGAACACGTCGTCGATGTTCTCGGCCAGCTGGCGAAAGCGTTCCTCGCTGTTGGCCAGTGCGAAGCGGGTCTGCTGCAGGCGCAGCAGAGCGCGCACGTTGGCCACCAGTTCGTCCGCTTCGATGGGCGCGGCCAGGTAGTTGTCGGCGCCGCCCTCGAGGCCGCGGATCTTGTCGTCGCGGCCGGTCAGCGCGGCCGAGGTTTGCAGCACCAGCACATTGGCGGTGGCGGCATCGGCCTTGATGCGGCGGCACACTTCGATGCCATTGATGTCGGGCAGTTTGACGTCGAGCAGCACCAGCGCCGGCAGCAGGCGGGCCACCTTGTCGAGGGCGTCGGTGCCGCCCGCCGCCTCCTCGACCTGAAAACCGGCATTGACCAGGATGCGGGTCTTGACGTAGCGGGCGCCGTCGTTGTCGTCGACGTTGAGGATCAGGGTCTGCTGGTTCATGCGGATGGCTGCTCGGTAAGGTGGCGGGGCAGGGTCAGGCTGAAGGTGGAGCCGGCGCCGGGCGTGCTGGCGACGCTCACCTCGCCGCCCAGCAGGGTGGCGAACTTGCGGCACAGGGGCAAGCCCAGCCCGGTGCCCTTGACGCCGCGCTGCAGGGGGTGCTCGATCTGGCTGAACTCTTCAAAGATCAGCTGCAGATGGTCGGGGCGGATGCCGATGCCAGTGTCGACGACCTCGAAGCGCAGGTGAACGGGACCGGCTTGCGCGAGCGACACCGTGACGGCGCCGCGCTCGGTGAACTTGAGGGCGTTGGAGACGAAATTGCGCAGGATCAGGGCCACCTTCGGCTCGTCCGAATCGAAATCGACGCTGGGCTGCGGTGCGACGAAATGCAGCGCCACGGCGGGATTTTGCGCCAGCGGGCGCAGCATCGCCTTCAAGGCGCCGAACAGCGCGCCCACGTCGATCGGGGCAACATTGATGCGCACCTTGCCCGCCTCGATCTTGGCCAGGTCGAGCAGGTCGTTGACCAGGTTCGACAGGTCGTTGGCGGCACTGGCGATGAACATGATCTGGCGCTCCTGCTCGACCGACAGTTCGCCGTCCATGCGGTCGAGCAGCAGTTGCGTCAGCGCGCGGATCGATGACAGCGGGGTGCGCAGTTCGTGGCTGGTGTTGGACAGGAAGCGCGACTTCATTTCGTCGGCCTTGCGGATCTTTTCCGCTTTTTCCTCGATCTCGGCGTACAGCGCCACCACCCCGCGGTTGGTGTCTTCCAGTTCGCGCGTCAGCGCCAGCAGGTCGTCCTGGCGTTCGCGCAGCTCGGCCAGGGTCGCCGCCAGCTCCTGGTTCTGCTGTTGCGCCTCGACGAAGCTGTCGGCCGCCGGCGCCTGGGCCAACTGGGCCGCCAGCGACGCCAGCGTGGCCCGGTCGACCTGCTGGTGCTGCGCGAGCTGCTTGGCCATCGTCACCGTCAGCGCATGGTCGGCCTGCACTTCCACCGCGCAGCGGTCCATCAGGCGCTGCGCGGTGACGATGGCGAGCTCGAGTTGGCGCTCCGGCTCGCGCGGATCGGCGCCGCCGGCGCGCGCGCTGCCGCCGGCGCCGCGTTCGGCGCCGCCGTTGTCGCGGATCGTCACCGCCAGCGTGCGCACCGCGCCATCGACTTCGAGCGCGAACAGGGCGCGCCCGCCGTACATGCGGCGGCACACGCAGCGTGCCAGTTCCGACACCGCGGTGGCGATGCGCACCTGCTCCTGGCCGGAAAAATCGAGCATGGCCGACAACTGGCGCGCGCGCTGGCGCACCGTGACGACATCGGCCGGACCTTCAATGCCGAAGTTTAGCAGGCGCATGGTCTCCATCTAGCGGCGCCCCAATTCAGGTCGGGCCCAGGTAGCGCAGCACCATCACGCTGGCGTCGTCGCGCGCCCTTGCGTAGTCGCGCAGCAGCACGGCGGCGATCACCAGGGGATGGCAGGCGGCCAGGCCCGGATGGGCGTCGAGGTCCCACTGGGTGCTCAGGCCGTCCGAGTGCATGATGAACACGCTGCCCGGCTCGCACGGATGGTCGAACTCCTGCACCTTGCGCACATTGTGGCCGACGATGCCGTTGTGCGAGACCATCTGGCGGCGCTTGCCTTCGCCCATCAGGCAGGCGGCGATGTTGCCGATGCCGGCGAAGCGCAAGCTGGCGCCGGCGCCGTCATCCGGGCGCCCGCCGGCGCCCGGATAGCTGATCTGCACGCTGGCCAGCGCCGCGCCGCGGGTGGCGCGAAGGGCACCGTGGCAGGCCTCGATCTGCGCGGCGGGCGTGCGATACGGCCCCTCGGCCATGCAGTCGAGCGCGGCCTTCGCGGCACTTGCGGCCAGGTCGCCGTGGCCGAGGCCATCGATCGACATGAGCGCCACGCCGGCGCGGTCGGCGGCGATCGCCCAGGCGTCGCCGTTGCTGTCTTCGCTGGCGATCGGCAAGCTCAGGGCGCCGAACGAGAACATGCCCGGCTGCGCCACCAGCGCAGGCGAGCGGCCCGCATCGGCCGCCACCGTCGGCCCCCACAGGCGCATGAAGAACACGGCGCCCCGCTCGCGCGGCGCCCAGGCGTCGAATTCGTCGGCCAGCCGGCGCATCGCGCCCAGGCCGGTGCCGGCCGTGCCGACGCTGGAGACGCCGTCGCGCAGCGCCTGCAGCATGTTGCCGATGCCGGGACCGCTGTCGGCAGCGACGATGTCGATGCCGCGCCGCCTGCCCAGCGTGGCCGACAGGTAAATGCGGCCTTCACCGGCATGCTTGATGATGTTGGTGGCCGCTTCGCTGATCAGCAGCGCCAGCTGGCCGATGCGCAGTTCGTCGAAGCCGAGGTCCTGGGCCAGGCTCTGGCCAGCCCGGCGCGCCGCCGCGATGTCGCTGGCGTGGGTGATGGCGACGATGCTGTGGGGCCGCAGGGAGTTGCTTAACATTTAATCCTAAATAGTAACTCTTGGTAGATTTTTGTTGAAAAAAATGGCTCAGCGTTTCCACTTGACGATCGACACCACGGTCCCTTCACCGGGGCGGGTATCGATGTCGAACTGGTCGACCAGCCGGCGCGCGCCGGACAGTCCCAGGCCCAGGCCGCCGCCAGTGGTGTAGCCGTCGGTGAGCGCCAGCTCCAGGTCGGCGATGCCGGGGCCGTCGTCGGCGAACACCAGTTGCACGCCGCGGCGGGTGCCATCATCGAGCTCGATCACGTGGGTTTCGCCGCCGCCACCATATTTGATGGTATTTCTGGCCAGTTCGCTGGCGGCCGTGACGAGCTTGGTCTGGTCGACCAGGCTCAGCTTGATCGCCAGCGCCAGCTCGCGCACCATGCGGCGTAGCGCCACCACGTGTTCGTCGGTATTGAGCGGCAGCACCGCGTGGCTGGCGGCGCCGGCGGCGGGGTCGAGCAGGGGTGAGGCGAAGCGCACCGTGGTGGCCATCGAATTGCCGCTCATCGCAACTGCGGTTGCTGGTAATTTTTTCCAAGCAAGAGCATGCCCCGCTCGACATTGAGCGCCGTCTTCACGCCCGGCAGTGTCAGGCCCAGTTCGACCAGGGTGATGGCCACGGCCGGCTGCATGCCCACCAGCACGGTCTGGGCATCCAGCACGCGCGCCATTGCCGCCGTGTTGCTGATCATGCGACCGATGAAGGAGTCGACCAGGTCGAGCGCCGAAATATCGATCAGCACACCCTTGGCTTCGTCGCTGACGATGCGCTCGGTCAGATCGTCCTGCAAGGTCATGGCCAGGCGGTCATGCATGTCGACCTGGATGGTCACGAGCAGCAGGTCGCCGATGCGCAGGATGGGAATGCGCTCCATGATCAGGCCCGCTTGATCGATGCGCCCACGCGGCCGAGGGCGACGACGAAGGCGTCGGCCAGGGTGGCCTTGGTGACGACGTCTTCCAGGTTCACGCCCAGGTGGACGATGGTCTGGGCAATTTGCGGGCGGATGCCGCTGATGATGCAGTCGGCGCCCATCAGGCGGGCCGCGGCGATGGTTTTCATCAGGTGCTGGGCCACCAGGGTGTCGACGGTGGGCACGCCGGTGATGTCGATGATGGCGATGGCGGCGCCCGTTTCGACAATTTTCTGCAGCAGCGACTCCATCACCACCTGGGTGCGGGCGCTGTCGAGCGTGCCGATCAGGGGCAGGGCGAGGATGTCCTGCCACAGCTTGACGACCGGGGTCGACAGCTCGAGCAGTTCCTGCTGCTGGCGCACGATGATCTGGTCGCGGCTTTTCTGGAACACTTCCATGGTGTACAGGCCCAGCTTGTCGAGCAGGGTGCTGACGGTCCACAGGGCGTTGGCGAGCGCGCTGGCGTTCTCGCTCATGGCGTCGCGCATGACGTTAAACAGCGGCTGCTTGAGCGAGAAAATGAAGGTGGCCGTTTCGCTGGGGGTCGAACCCTGCTTGGCGCGCGCCGACGAAATCTCGGCCAGCAGGCCGCGCACTTCATCGTAGGCGCGGTGATCGATATTGTCGGTGCCGCCCTTGGCGATGGCTTGCGAAAACAGCGCGAGGAACTGGTTGCAGTGGCGCTTGAGCTGATCTTCCGAAGCAGCATTGCTACGCACCATCAGGCTGCGCAGATCGCCCACCCAGGCCGCCAGGATCTGCTCCTGGTGATTGATGATCAGGTCGCCAATGCTTGCAGCGGATTCATTCATGGTCATGATTTCCCAGTTTTGAGTGTAATGATTGGCCGGACGGGCAGTGTCCGCGTGCGGCGCGCATGCGCAAAGCGACTAAGTGCCTATCCCAGTAGGTTGGAGTCGCTGTTTGCGCGCCTGGCGACCGATGGCGGCGTTGCTCGTCTTAGCATGGCTCGCCATGCGTCATCCTCTCGCCTTGCCCTCGGCCGCCATGCATCGCAATCTGCTTCCTCCCCCCTACTGGAATAGGCACTAACCCATCCGTATTGGCAGATTGTACCGGGACAGCGATGCTTGCGGTAAAAATAGTCCAATGGTGCGGGGGGCATACGGAACACCGTCGTCGCGCCGTTGGATGCTGTTCGCGACGAAAATATTGGGCCCTCGTGCTTACAAGGACGGCGCAATCCATTATGATTCTCACATGCCAACCGACCTCTCCACACTGCGCCTCGACCCCGGCTCCGACCAGGCCGGCCGGGTGCTGCGCCAGTTCCGTATCGTCTTCAATGCCGTCAAGCTGCACTTCCGCCAGGTCGAAACGGCGGCAGGCATCGGCGGTGCCCAGGTGTGGGCGCTCAGCGTGATCCAGTGCCGGCCCGGCATCGGCGTGTCCGACCTGGGGCGGGCGATGGATGTGCACCAGTCCACGGCCAGCAACCTGGTCAAGGTGCTGCTCGAGCGCGCCCTGATCAGCGCCGTGCGCGACCGCGACGACCGGCGCGCGCTGGGGCTGCACCTGACGGCGGCGGGCGCGGCGGTGCTGACGGCGGTGCCGGGGCCGTTCGCTGGGGTGTTGCCGGGCGCACTTGCGCAACTCGACCCGGCCGTGCTGATGCGCCTGGAAGGCGATCTCGAGCTGCTCATCGCGTCGCTGCAGGCGGACCGCGGCGCAGCGGTGCTGCCGCTGGCCGAACTGTAAGAGGACTGCCAGGGCCTACGCTGCCGCCCCCAGTCGGGCGGTGGCGCCGTCGACCAGCGATGCCGAAAAAACCCGCCGCTCGACCCCGCTGGCGCCCGACGCGATCAGGCCGACCAGCATGTCGGCCGTGGCCTGGGCCATTTGCCGCACGGGCAGGCGCAGCGTGGTCAGCTGGTGGCTCAGCCAGCTGGCCGGGGCGATGCCGTCGAAGCCCGTGATCGACAGGCGTCCCGGCACATCGAGGCCGAACTCGATGCGCGCCGCGTCGAGGCAGCCGATGGCGCTGCTGTCGTTGCTGCAGATGATGGCGTCGGGGGCGGCGCCGAGCCGGTCGATGATCTCGCGCAGGCCCCGGGCGCCACTGGCGTAATCGTGTTCGCCGCTGACGGTGAGCGGCGCGGCCAGGCCCAGTTCGGCCAGTCGTTCGGTCACGCCGCGCCGGCGCGCCAGCGCCACGCTCGAGCCGGCCGGGCCGTCGATCATGGCAAAGCTGCGGTGGCCGGCGGCGGCCAGCCGGGCCACCATGATGCGCGCCGCCCCCGCCTGGTCGCAGACGATGGCGTTGATCTGGCGGTCGCGCACGCTGCGGTTGAACAGCACCACCGGCATCTGGCGCCGCTCGAACTCGGCGATGTCCTGCTCTTCCAGGGGCGCGGCAATCACCGCGCCGTCGACCTGGTGCTGCCAGAGATCGGCCAGCAGGGCGGCGACGCCGCCGCTGCCGTCCTTGCCAGAGAGGGGAAACAGCAGCAGGCGCATGCCGCGCAGGGCAAAGTGGCCGCTCAGTTCATCGAGCAGTTCAGGGTAGTGCAGCGACACCTGGCTCGACACCACCAGCGCGATCAGGTTCGAGCGGCGGGTGTTGAGGCTGCGGGCGGCGGCGTTCGGGGTATAGTCGAGATCGGCAGCGGCCTGCATCACGCGGGCGTAGGTCGCTTTCGACACGCTCGCCCCCGGCTTGAAGCAGCGCGACACCGCCGATTGCGACACGCCGGCGGCGCTGGCGACATCGTAGGAGGTGACGCGGCGTGATTCGCGATGAATCAGGGCCTTGATGTCGGCGATGCTGGTGCTGACAGGCGGTGTCGAGTTGGTCATTCGTGCGGGATTGGGCGTGAGTGATGGGGCGAGTGTAGCGCGCCAAATTGCTCTGTTGCAATATATTTCCATGCGGAAATGTGCGCTCGCCGCAATTATTCTGCGAAGTGTTGCAATCGTGCCTGCCTCCCTGCAAGCGAGCCCATTGATCATGGCCATGTTCTGGTAGAATTTCGCCCCTTGATTGCAAAGAGTCCTTCCATGAGCCACGCTTGCGGCGTCGATTTCGGCACGTCCAATTCCACCGTCGGGCTGGTCACGCCCGACCGCCCGACCTTGCTCGTCCTCGAAGATGGCAAGCCGACTTTGCCGTCGGTGGTATTTTTCAATGCCGACGACGATGCGGTCACGTACGGGCGGGCGGCACTGGCAGATTACCTGGCCGGCTACGAGGGGCGGCTGATGCGCTCGCTCAAATCGCTGCTGGGCACCAGCCTGATCGACGGGCAAACCGAGGTGGGCGGGCGCGCCCTGCCGTTTCGCATGCTGCTGTCGCACTTCATCGGCGAAGTCAAGCGGCGCGGCGAGCGCGCCGCCGGCCAGCGCTTCGATGCGGCCGTGTTCGGCCGCCCCGTGTTTTTCATCGACGACAGCGCCGCCGCCGACCAGCTCGCCGAAGACACGCTGGCCGAGATCGCCCGCTCGGTCGGCTTCAAGGACGTCGCCTTCCAGTACGAGCCGATCGCCGCCGCCTTCGATTACGAGTCGCGCATCGGCGGCGAAGAACTGGTGCTGATCGTCGATATCGGCGGGGGCACCTCGGACTTTTCGCTGGTGCGGCTGGGCCCCGGGCGCAGCGGGCGCGTCGAGCGGCGCGACGACATCCTCGCCACCGGCGGCGTGCACATCGGCGGCACCGATTTCGACAAGTACCTGAGCCTGGCCTCGGTGATGCCGCTGCTCGGTTACGGCAGCCGCATGAGCAACGACAGCGAAATCCCGTCAAGCTATTACTTCAATCTGGCCACCTGGCACACGATCAACCAGGCTTACACCAAGAAAACCTGGACCCAGCTGGCCGACGTGGTGCGCGACGCCGCCGAGCCGGCCAAGCTGCTGCGGCTGCAGCGGCTGATCGAGGAGCGCGCCGGCCACTGGCTGGCAATGCAGGTGGAAGAGGGCAAGATTGCGCTGTCGGCGGCGCCGACGGTGACGCTGGCGCTCGAACGGCTCAGTCCGCCAGCAAGCCTGCGCCTGGAACGGGAAGGCTTCAATGCCGCCATCGGCCACCTGCTGGGCAGCATCGATGCCACCGTCGTGCGCATGCTGGCCGACGCCCAGGTGGCGCCGGACCAGGTCGACACGGTGTTTTTCACGGGCGGCTCGAGTGGCGTGCTGGCCCTGCGCGAGCGGATCGGCAAGCTGCTGCCGGCCGCGCGCAAGGTCGAGGGCGACCTGTTCGGCAGTATCGGCAGCGGACTGGCCATCGACGCCGCCCGCAAATTCGGCCCGGCCGCGGGACCAGGCCTGTGAGCGTGTTCGACCGACCCATCGTCATGCTCGACTTCGAGACCACCGGTCTGTCGCCGGCGATGGGCGAACGCATCACCGAAGTGGCGGCGCTGCGCATTGTCGATGGCGTCATCACCGAGCGCTACGTCTCGCTCATCAATTGCGGCGCCCGCATTCCCGCCTTTATTACCAGCCTGACCGGCATCAGCCAGGCGATGGTCGATGGCGCGCCGCGGGTCGAGCGGGTGATGCCGGAATTGCTTGACTTCATCGGCGGCGACACCTTGTCGGCCCACAACGCCAGCTTCGATGAAAAATTCCTGCTGGCCGAAGCGGCGCGGCTGGACCTGGCCCCCGCGCACCAGGCGCTGGTGTGCTCGCTGAAACTGTCGCGGCGCCTGTTTCCCGGCATGCCCAGCTACAAGCTGGGCGCCCTGTCGCAGCAACTGGGCCTGGTCTTTCGCAGTGCCGCCCACCGTGCCGAGGCCGATGCCGAAGTGGGCGCCCAACTGCTCGTCCATATCGCCCGCCACCTGCACGGCACGGTGGGCGTCAGTCCCGTTGAATCGGCCCTGCTGGTGTCGGTGAACAAGCTGGCCGCGGCCAAGGTGCCCGCCTTCCTGGGCAAGTACGCGGCCGAGCGCAAGCCGGCGCCAGCGCGCTGAGCGCCAGCGCGCCCGTCGGCATGGCAGCATGACCCGCCACGGCGGGTTTTTTTTCGCGTATCGCCCCCCTTGCGTTGCGCACGATTGTGCGTCGTCAAACGCCGCGTATGCATTGTGAATTATATTTTTGTCAATATTGACGTCCTGTCCGCCCGTCGCCGTTCGTGTTCGCTGCGCGGCGGGCGGTCTCGAGTTGGCCCGATCGACGCTTTGCCCATGCTTCGCTAGTGTTTGCGTCATCGTGGCGCGCCGCGCCGGAGGATCCCCATGTACCGCCAAAACGCCAGTCGCGATCGCTACCAGAGCTTCCTGTGGTTCCGCCGCGCCGCCGAGGCCGGCGACGCCTACGCGCAATTCAACCTGGGCCTGCTCTATAAAAAGGGCGACAGCGTCGATCGCGACGACGCCGCGGCATTCTTTTGGCTGCACCAGGCGGCCCTGCAGGGCCTGGCATTTGCCCAGAATCACCTGGGCGCCCTGTATTACAAGGGGCGCGGGGTGGCGCGCGACGAGTGCGCCGCCGCCCGCTGGTTCAGGCGCGCCGCCGCCCAGGGCGACGCTTCGGCCCAGCAAAACCTGGGCCAGCTGTATCGCAAGGGGCGCGGCGTAGAGCAGGACCACGCCGTCGCGCTGGGCTGGTACTACAAGGCGGCCGAGCAGGGCGTCGCCAGTGCCCAGAACCTGCTCGGCGAATGTTATTTGCTGGGCAAGGGCGCGTGCGTCGACTTTCCGCTTGCCATGGCCTGGTTCCGCAAGGCGGCCGTGCTGGGCGACGCCCAGGCGCAGTTGCACCTGGGCCTGATGTACCAGCATGGCCAGGGTGTGCCGGCCAGCCAGGCGCAGGCCCTGTGCTGGTTCCGCCAGGCCGCCGCCCAGGGCGTCGCCGCGGCCCAGCGCGAACTGGGCATCGCCTATGCCGATGGCGATGGCGTGCGAAGCGAGCCCCTGCGCGCGCGCGCCTGGCTGCAACGCGCGGCCGCGCAGGGCGACAGTGGCGCGCAATACCGACTTGCCCTGCTGATCGCCAGTGGCCGCGGCCGGGCGGCGGACGGCGCCGATGGCGGCGCCGCGGACGACGCCGCCGCCATCGAGTGGCTGCGGCGCGCGGGCGAACAGGCCCACGTTGGCGCCCAGATCCGGCTGGGCACCATGTATGCCGACGGCTGCGGCGTTGCCCGCGACGAGGTGGCGGCCCTGTCCTGGTTCACGCGCGCCGCCGCCCACGGTGCGCCGACGGCCCAGTTTCACCTGGGCCTGATGCATGCGCACGGCCGCGGCGTCGCCGTCGATGAAGCCGCCGCCGCCGCCTGGTACCGCCAGGCGGCCCAGCAGGGCAATGCGGACGCCCAGAACAACCTGGGGGCCCTGTACGCGGAAGGGCGCGGCGTGGCGCGCGACGACGCCGCCGCCCTGTGCTGGTACCGCCAGGCGGCCGAGCGCAACCACCCGCTGGGCCAGTTCAACCTGGGCACCATGCTCGAACAGGGGCGCGGCACGGCGCCCGACCGCGTGCAGGCGTATATGTGGATGTTGCTGGCCGCAGCCAACGGCGACGAGCACGCCAGCGCCGCCAAGAGCTGCATCGCTCGCCATTTGAGCCCCGCGCAAATCGGCCGCGCCTTCGACCTGTTCCACCAGTGGCAGCTTGAACGGGGACCGCTGGCCCAATAGAGCGGACGCCGCCCGGGCCGTGGCGTTGTTTTTATTGTGAAACATTAATTCCCGCAGGAATATTTCTGCCGGACGCTATAGTTCGCGCCAGCGATGCCGTAACATGGAGATACCGGACCTGTCCTTTTAGATTACGATGAAACCCTTCGACCGTCGCGCCATCGCCGCTTTCCTCTGCTTTACCGCCACGCTGGCGCAGGCATCGAGCCTGGCCGTGCTGGTGCAGGATGGCGCCGGCAAGGCGCTGGCGGACACCGTGGTGTATGCCGAGCAAGGCGGCCTGGTGGCACAGAAATCGCCGAAAGGCGCCATCATCGAACAGCGCGGCCTGAAATTCCTGCCGCTGGTGAGCGTGGTGCAGGCGGGCGCCACCGTCAGTTTCCCCAACAATGACAAGGTCCGCCACCACATCTATTCCTTTTCGCCCGCCAAGAAATTCGACCAGAAGCTCTATTCCGGCGCCGCCGCCAGCACCCAGGTGTTCGACAAGGCCGGCACGGTGGTGTTGGGTTGCAATATTCACGACCGCATGATTGCCTACGTCAAGGTGGTCGACACGCCATTTTTCGCCCGCACGGACGCCGACGGCGTGGCCCGCATCGAGCTGCCGGCCGGCAAATACACGCTGAGCGCCTGGCACTTCAACCAGGTCGCCGGCGCCGCCGCGGAACAGCAGGTCACGGTCAAGCAGGGCGAAGCGGCCACCGCCGCCAGCTACAAGCTGGCCGTCAAGGCGGTCGCCGAGGGCGAGGGCGCGGGATACTGAGCATGAAAGCACGCGCGAGATGGGGTTTCCGTAGCCTGGAAGGGCGCATCGCCACGCTGTTCCTGGTGCTGATCATCGTGCTGCAGGTGGTCGGCCTGGTGGTCATTCAGCGGGGCATCGACAACAACGGCCGCAACGCCATCGCCACCGAACTGGCCAACGGCGAAAAAGTGCTGCGCAATCTGATCGAGCAGAACACCGCGAAGCGCCGCTTCAGCGCCCAGGTGCTGGCGCGCGACACCGGCTTCGTGCAGGCGGTCGGCAACGACAACAGCGGCGACCAGGAAACCATCCGCTCGGCGCTCGACAACAGCGCCCGCCGCGCGCGCGCCTCGCTGTCCATGCTGGTCGACGGCAACCGCAAGATCAAGGTCAGCAGCGTCGCCGGCACCGATCCGGCGCTCGAACAACTGGTGCTGTCCCTGCTCGACCAGGGCGACGGCGCCAGCGCCACCGCAGTGGTGGGCGGGCGCCCGTTCCAGATCATCGTCACCCCCGTCAAGGCGCCCATCACCATCGCCTGGGTGGTGATGGGCTTTGCCATCGATGGCCAGCTCGCGCGCGACATGAAAGCGCTGTCGGCGCTGGAAGTGGCGATCCTGGCGCGCGCCGCCGACGGCGCCTGGTTGCCCGTCGAAGCGACCGTGCCCGCGCCAGAGACGGCTGCCATCGCCCGCCAGCTGGGACCGACACTGGCGCCCGCCTTCGACGTCACCATCAAGGACAGCCGCTACAGCGCGCGCCTGGTCGACATCGGCGCGCCCGGCGCGGGGCACGTCTCCGTCCTGCTGGCGCGCTCGATCGAGGACGCGGTGGCCGAATATGCCCGCCTCGAACGCAGCCTGGTGCTGCTGACGGTGATCGGCATCATCGTCGCGATCGTGGCCAGCGTGTTCACCGCCAAGCGCATCGCCCAGCCCTTGCGCGAGCTGGCCGGCATCGCCCGCCGCCTTGAACTGGGCGACTACCGCGCCCAGACGGGCCTGGACCGCACCGACGAAATCGGCGCGCTGGCCAAGGCCTTCGACAGCATGCGCGACGCCATCGCCCGGCGCGAGCAGGAAATCGGCCGCCTCGCGTACTGGGACACCCTGACCAATTTGCCCAACCGGGCCCAGTTCGTGATGCTGCTGGGAGAAGCGCTGGACCAGGCGCGCAAGCACGACGGCTCGGTGTACGTGCTGATGATGGACCTGGACCGCTTCAAGCACGTCAACGACGTCATGGGCCACACCTTTGGCGACGCCCTGCTGCGCCAGGTGGCCGAACGGCTGCAGCAGCAGGTCGTGCGGGCCCATCTCGATGGCCACGTGGCGCGCCTGGGCGGCGACGAATTCGCCGTGCTGCTGCCGGGCGTCGACCTGCATGGCGTCCTGGCCACCGCCGCCGCCATCCTGCAGGCGCTCGAGCAGCCCCTGTCGCTGGAAGACCAGACCGTCGACATCGGCGCGGGCCTGGGCATTGCCGGCTTCCCCGCGCACGGCGCCGACGCCGAGTCGCTGCTGTCGATGGCCGAAGTGGCGATGTACACGGCCAAGCAGAGAAACGACGGCGCCGTGGTGTACGACGCCCTGATCGACAAGTCGAGTGCCAACAGCCTGTCGCTGCTGACGGAACTGCGCAACGCCATCGAAAACAATGAATTCCGCCTGCACGTGCAGCCGAAGATGAAGCTCGATACGGGCGAAGTGGTGGGCGTCGAGTCGCTGGTGCGCTGGGTCCATCCCGAGCGGGGCAATGTATTTCCCGATGAATTCATCCCCTTCGCCGAGCAGACCGGCTTCATCCGCGTGCTCACGCGCTGGGTGCTCGAGCAGTCGGCCGCCCTGTGCCGCGACCTGGCCGCCCAGGGCATCGACCTGAAGGTGTCGGTGAACCTGTCCACGCGCGACTTGCTCGACCAGGACCTGCCCAACAAGTTCGCCGAGATCCTGCGCCGCCACCAGGTGGCGCCGGCATCGTTTTGCCTCGAAATCACCGAGAGCGCCATCATGGACGACCCGGTGCGCGCCCAGCAGACCCTCGAACGCCTGCACGCGATGGGCGTCGACCTGTCGATCGACGATTTCGGCACCGGCTATTCGTCGCTGGCCTACCTCAAGCGCTTGCCCGTGGACGAGCTGAAAATCGATAAATCGTTTGTCCTGAATATGGAAAACGACATTGGCGACACCAAGATCGTCCGCTCGACCATCGACCTCGGACACAATATGGGCTTGCGGGTGGTGGCCGAGGGGATCGAGAGCGAAGCCGTGTGGCGCCTGCTGGCGGCGCTGGGCTGCGACCAGGGCCAGGGCTACTTCATGAGCCGCGCCATCCCCGGCGACCAGCTGGTCCAGTGGATCCGGCAGTGGGTGCCGCCGGTGCGCTCGGCGCTGCCGTATGCGTCCCATTCGTCCACCGTGTCCACCGTGTCCACCGTGTCCACCGTGTCCACCGCGCCCAACCGGCCCGGCGACAGTGCCGACCTGCTCTCGCTGGGGAACGGCCAGGCCCGATAATCGCCCGCCGGCGCGGCCACTGGCCCGCGACGCCCGATTCTGCCGTTAAAGATTGTTTTTATCGGTCGAATGATGGTTTAGAATCGGATTGGCTCAACAACCGGGCCTTCCGTCTACGCTTCTTCGAGAGTTCATATGCATATCAAGCATGCTTCGCTGGCAGTGACCCTGCTGGCGACCTTCGGCGCCAATGCGCTGGCCCAGACCTGCCCGCCGTCGCCCGGCGCGCTCGCGCCGCTGACCTACCCGGTCAGTAAAAAAGTCGACCAGACCGACTCCTACCATGGCACCGTCGTCGCCGACCCCTACCGCTGGCTTGAGGACGCCAACAGCGCCGACACCAAGCAGTGGGTGGACGCCCAGAACCTGGTCACGCAAGCCTACCTGGGCCAGATTCCCGCGCGCGCGGCCATCAAGCAGCGCCTGACCGCCCTGTGGAACTACGAGCGCTACAGCGTGCCCTACAAGGAAGGCGGCCGCTACTTCTACAGCCGCAACGACGGCCTGCAGAACCAGTCGGTGCTCTACACCATGAACAAGATCAGCGACACGCCGCGCGTGCTGCTCGACCCGAACACCCTGTCCGCCGATGGCACGGTGGCGCTGTCGGGCACCGCCGTGAGCCCGGACGGCAAGCTGCTCGCCTACGGCACCTCGGCTTCCGGCTCGGACTGGAACGAGTGGCGCGTGCGCGACATCGCCAGCGGCGCCGATAACGGCGACGTCATCAAGTGGGTCAAGTTTTCCTCGACCGCCTGGACGCGCGACGGCAAGGGCTTCTTCTACAGCCGCTACGACGAGCCGAACGAGGCCACCAAGCTGGCCGACGCCAACTTCAACCACAAGGTGTATTACCACCTGGTGGGCACGCCGCAGTCTGCCGACACCCTGGTCTACCAGCGCCCCGATCAAAAAGCCTGGCTGCTCAGCGCCCAGGTCACCGACGATGGCCGCTACCTGTTGATCAGCGCCTCGAACGGCAGCGCGCGCACCAACGCCGTCTTCATCAAGGACCTGAACAAACCGGCCGGCGCGGTGACGGCGCTGCTCGATCGCTTCGACGCCGGCTACCACTTCGTCGACAACGATGGCGCGCTGTTCTACTTCACCACCGACAATGGCGCCCCGCGCAAGCGCCTGGTCGCCATCGACCTGGCCCGGCCGCATGAGAAACAGTGGAAAACCCTGGTGCCGGAAAGCGAACAGACGCTGCAATCGGTGTCGATGCTCAACCGCCAGTTCGTCGCCCAGTACCTGGCCGACGCCCACAGCATGGTCAAAGTATTCGGCCGCGACGGCAAGGCGCTGCGCGAAATGGCGCTGCCGGGCCTGGGCTCGGTGTCCGGCTTCGGCGGCAAGAAAGGCGACAAGGAGACCTTCTATTCCTACACGGGCTTCACCACGCCGGCGACGATCTACCGGCTCGACCTGGCATCGGGCGCGTCCAGCGTGCTGCGCCAGCCAAAGGTAGATTTCGATCCCGCCGCCTACGAAACGCGCCAGCAGTTCTTCACCAGCCGCGACGGCACCAAGGTGCCGATGTTCATCGTCTCGAAAAAGGGCCTGAAGCGCGACGGCAGCAATCCCACCTACCTGTACGGCTACGGCGGCTTCAATATTTCGCTCACGCCCGCCTTCTCGGCGGCCAATATCGCGTGGATGGAAATGGGCGGCGTCTACGTGCTGGCCAATCTGCGCGGCGGCGGCGAGTACGGCGAAGCCTGGCATGACGCCGGCACCAAGCTGCAAAAGCAGAATGTGTTCGACGACTTCATCGGCGCGGCCGAATGGCTGATCGCCAACAAGGTCACCTCGCCGGCCAAGCTGGCCGTCGGCGGCGGCAGCAATGGTGGCCTGCTGGTGGGTGCGGCCATCACCCAGCGCCCCGAACTGTTCGGCGCGGCGATTCCCCAGGTGGGCGTGATGGACATGCTGCGCTTTCAAAAGTTTACCATCGGCTGGGCCTGGGTCAGCGACTACGGCTCCTCGGATGACGCCGAACAGTTCAAGGCGCTCTACAAGTACTCGCCCCTGCACAACCTGAAAGCGGGCGCCTGCCTGCCCGCCACCATGGTCACCACGGCCGATCACGACGACCGCGTGGTGCCGGCGCACAGCTTCAAGTTTGCCGCCGCCGCGCAGGCCGCGCAGGCGTCGGGCAATCCGGTGATCATCCGCATCGACACCAAGGCCGGTCATGGCGCCGGCAAACCGACCGACAAGCAGATCGAGGAAGTGGCCGACCGCTGGGGCTTTCTGACGCGCGCCCTGAACATGGACGTGCCGGCCAAGGTGGCGGCGCAGTAAAGAAGCGCGGGCGGGATCGGGGCTGGACTGGCCGATCCCGCTGTGATGGGCTAAAACCGGGAAATCACCATGAAAATCGGGAAGAAAAGTAACACCATCGCCGGGCGCCTGCTCATTGCGTCCGGCCTGATGTTTTTTGTCGCCGCCGCCATCACGCCCCTGCCGGCCTTCGCCGGGGTGGGCTGCGCCATGCTGGTGATCGGCGTCGCCGTCGGCCGCAAGGGGCAGGGCGCCGCCTGACTGGCAGCACTAGCAGCCTGTCGGACTTAGGATCGTCAGCTGCAAAAATACCTGGGACGGGCCATATTTCGCCGCTTTCTCGGTCAATAGCTCGCTATTGACACTGCGAAATCGTCAAAATCTGTCCTCGCCCAGCTATTTTTTCGCTATGACTCCCTAAGCCCGACAGGCTGCTAGCGGTGCACCACCACCAGCAGCGCCTTGGCCTCGGTCTTGCCGGCGTTGCGGATCACGTGGTCCTGGTCGGCCAGGTAGCGGGCGGTGGCGCCGTTCTTGATTTTTTTTCTGACCGATCCCACTTCCAGTTCGACCGCGCCATGCAGCACCGTCAGGTGTTCGCCGGTGCCGGGATCGTGCGCCTGCGAGGCCAGTTCGCCCCCCGGCGCCAGCGTCAGTTCATACCATTCGTACTTGCCGGCCAGGTCCATGGGGCCGAGGATGCGCAGCACGTAACCGGCGTGGTTGCCCGGCAGGGTCGGGGTTTCGTGGGCGTCAAGCACGCGGATCGGCTCGACCTCGCGCGTTTGCGCCGTCAGCAGTTCGCCGATCGCCACCCCCAGCGCATTGGCCAGGCGCCAGGTGATGGCGATGGTGGGATTGGCTTTCTCACGCTCGATTTGCGATAACATCGACTTTGACACCCCGGCTATGCGCGACAGGTCTTCCAGGGTCAGCCCGCGCGCCAGGCGCAGGCGCTGCAAGGTGGCGCCCACTTCCGGCGGCGCATTGGTGGCGGCAAGGGGCGCGGCGGACAGGGAAGGGCTGGGATTCATCGTGGCGGCGGTCTCGGTGGGGGCAAAGCAGCAAACCAGCGAGCGTGACTGAAGGCACTAATGCTTGCCAAGTCCTGCTCGCTTGGGTAATATCCATTATATTGAATTTTAGTTCGACATAACGGATTTCGGCAGATTCAACGAACTTTGCCATAAAACGTACAATACTCGCGACGGTACAGCATACCCCGAGCGCCGGTCAAGCCGGCCGCTCCACCAACCAACTCTACGAGGGATCAGCATGAGCGTGCAATCGAAAGACAGCTTTTTCAGCGGCCTGCAAACGGGACTGGACGCCTTGCGCGAACAGGGCCTGTACAAGCCGGAACGGGTGCTGGCCTCGCGCCAGGGCGCCGAAGTGGTGGGCGCGGATGGCCGCCACCTGATTAATATGTGCGCCAACAACTATCTTGGCCTGGCCGGCGACCTGCAGACCCAGCAAGCGTCGATCGAGGCGACCGAGCAATTCGGCTACGGCCTGTCGTCGGTGCGCTTCATTTGCGGCACCCAGACCGTGCACAAGGAACTCGAGCGCGCCATCGCCGACTTCCTCGGCATGGAAGACACCATCCTGTACGCTGCCGCGTTCGACGCCAACGGCGGCCTGTTCGAGCCCCTGTTCGATGAAAACGACGCGATCGTCTCGGACGCCCTCAACCACGCCTCGATCATCGACGGCATCCGCCTGTGCAAGGCGGCGCGCTACCGCTATGCCAACAACGACATGGCCGACCTCGAAACGCAGCTGCAAAGCGCGCGCGCGGCCGGCAAGCGCCACATCGTCATCGCCACCGACGGCGCCTTTTCGATGGACGGCACGATCGCCCGGCTCGACGAAATCTGCGACCTGGCCGACCGCTACGGCGCGCTGGTGATGATCGACGAATGCCACGCCTCCGGCTTCATGGGCAAGACCGGGCGCGGCACCCACGAGCACCACAACGTGATGGGCCGCATCGACATCATTACCGGCACCCTGGGCAAGGCGCTCGGCGGTGCCATGGGCGGCTTTACCGCCGCGCGCAAGGAAGTGATCGACATGCTGCGCCAGAAGTCGCGTCCCTACCTGTTCTCCAACACGCTGGCGCCAAATATCGCCGGCGCCTCGCTGTCGGTGCTCAAGCGCATCCGCGCCTCGACCGAACTGCGCGACCGCCTGCACGAGAACACCGCCTACTTCCGCCAGCAGATCACGCAGCTGGGCTTCACCATCAAGCCGGGCATCCACCCGGTGGTGCCGGTGATGCTGTTCGAAGCGCCGCTGGCGCAAAAATTTGCCGCCCGCATGTACGAACTGGGCGTGCTGCTGTCGGGCTTTTTCTACCCGGTGGTGCCGATGGGCCAGGCGCGCGTGCGCGTGCAGCTGTCGGCGGCGCACACCCGCGCGCAACTCGACACGGTACTGCAGGCGTTCGAGCAGGCCGGCCGCGAGCTGGGCATCCTGCCGCCAGCGACACCCCAATAATTCCAGAAAACAGGTACAACACGCATGCAACGTATTCTCATCATCGGCGCCAATGGCCAAATCGGCAGTGAACTGGTTGGCGCGCTGGCGCGCCAGCACGGCGCCCAGAACGTCATCGCCTCCGACATCGGCGCCACCAATGTATATGGCGCCGAGCGCTACCTGCGCCTCGACGTGCTCGACAAGGCGGCGCTGGCGCAACTGGTCGCCGACGAAGCCATCACCCAGGTCTACCAGCTGGCGGCGCTGCTGTCGGCCACCGGCGAACAGGCGCCCCTGAAAGCCTGGACGCTGAACATGGACGGCCTGCTCAATATTCTGGAAGTGGCGCGCGAGCGGGGCGAAGCGGGCAAGCCGCTGCGGGTGTTCTGGCCCTCGTCGATCGCCGCCTTCGGCCCGAACACGCCGCCGCAAGCCACCCCGCAGTACACGGTGATGGACCCGACCACGATCTACGGCATCAGCAAGCTGGCCGGCGAGCGCCTGTGCGAGTACTATTACACGAAGTACGGCGTCGACGTCCGCTCGATCCGCTACCCCGGCATCATCAGCTACAAGTCGCCACCGGGCGGCGGCACCACCGATTACGCCATCGCGATCTTCCACGCGGCCCTGAAGAACCAGACCTACGACTGTTTCCTGTCCGAGGAGACCACGCTGCCCATGATCTACATGCCCGACGCCATCCGCGCCACCATCGAACTGATGGACGCCCCGGCCGACAGCGTCAAGGTGCGCTCGTCCTACAACGTCGCCGGGGTGTCGTTCAATCCGCGCGAACTGGCCGAGGAGATCGTCCGCCAGCGCCCCGGCTTTTCCATCACCTACACCCCCGACAGCCGCCAGGCGATTGCCGCGACCTGGCCGCAAAGCCTGGACGACAGTGTCGCCAGCGCCGACTGGGGCTGGCAGGCGGCGGTCGGTACCGCCGCCATGGTCGCTGACATGTTGAAGCATATCGACATCAGCCAGGGCGCCTGAACGGGCCGCCCGGCCATCCATCAGAACCAGCATCAGGGAGACTTTTCAATGGACATGAGCGTATTCGATCTTTTCAAGATCGGCATCGGGCCATCGAGCTCGCACACGGTGGGGCCGATGGTGGCGGCGCGCCGCTTCCTGCTCGAGGCGGGCGACCTGGAACGGGTCGCCGGCGTCGAGGTGGCGCTGTATGGCTCGCTGGCGCTGACCGGCATCGGCCACGCCACCGACAAGGCGGTGATCCTCGGCCTGATGGGGGAAACCCCGCAGGACGTCGATCCGGACCGGGTCGAGGACCTGCTGGCCGAAGTCGAACTCGATGGCCGCCTGGCCCTGCTGGGCACGAAGCAGGTGCCGTTCAGCGCCCGCACGGGCATCCTCTGGCACCGCGATTCGGCGCTGCCGGAGCATCCCAACGGCATGCGCTTTACCCTCACCCTGGTCGACGGCAGCATCATCGAACGGGTGTTCTATTCGGTCGGCGGCGGCTTTATTCACGCCGCCGGTGAAGCGCAGGCGCGCCAGGGGGCGGGCG
Organism: Massilia sp. DWR3-1-1; assembly: GCF_049898325.1. Classification (NCBI taxonomy): domain Bacteria; kingdom Pseudomonadati; phylum Pseudomonadota; class Betaproteobacteria; order Burkholderiales; family Oxalobacteraceae; genus Massilia; species Massilia sp. DWR3-1-1. The sequence continues at coordinate 252,996 of NZ_JAFCXL010000004.1, forward strand.
AACAATGCAGCGTGCCATTCCCCTTCGACACCATGGACGAGCTGCTCGCCCACGGCCGCGCCAGCGGCAAGCGCATCCCGCAGATGCTGCGCGAGAACGAGCGCGTGCGCCACGCGGACGCGGTGCTCGACGCCGGCATCGACAAGATCTGGCAGGTGATGCGCGACTGTATCGCCCATGGCCTGGTCACGGGCGGCCAGCTGCCAGGTGGCCTCAACGTCAAGCGGCGCGCGGCCAACCTGTGGAAGCAGTCGGAAGACGCCAGGCATGGCGACAACCGCGCCAACGACCTGCCGCACGACGCCGTGCACCAGGTCAGCCTGTACGCGATGGCCGTCAACGAGGAGAATGCCGCCGGCGGGCGCGTCGTCACGGCGCCCACCAATGGCGCTGCCGGCATCATTCCGGCCGTGCTGCGCTACTACGCCGAGGACTGCCGTCCCAGCGACCCGGTGCGGGGCGTGCGTGAATTCATGCTCACCTCGGCGGCGATCGGCATGCTGTGCAAGCGCAATGCGTCGATCTCGGGCGCCGAAGTGGGCTGCCAGGGGGAAGTCGGGGTGGCCTGCGCGATGGCCGCGGCCGGGCTGGTGGCGGCGCTGGGCGGCACCAACGAGCAGATCGAGAACGCCGCCGAGATCGGCATCGAGCACCACCTGGGCATGACGTGCGACCCGATCGGCGGGCTGGTGCAGATCCCCTGCATCGAGCGCAATGGCATGGGCGCCATCAAGGCCATCACCGCCGCCTCGCTGGCCCTGAAGGGCGACGGCACCCACTTCGTCAGCCTCGACTCGGTCATCGAGACGATGCGCCAGACGGGCGCCGACATGCACAACAAGTACAAGGAAACCTCGCTGGGCGGGCTGGCCATCCACGTCGTCACCGTCAATCACGCCGCCTGCTAGGCGGCCAGGCGCCGCCCCCGTCCGCGCTTTGCCGGAAAAACGTCCGTCGCCTTATAATAATCGCTCGATTCGCAGACGACGGACTCCACCAGCATGCAATATGTCTCTACCCGCGCCGCTTCCAAGGCCGACACCCAAGACTTTTCCGCCATCCTGCTCGGTGGCCTGGCCCCCGACGGCGGCCTGTACCTGCCATTGACCTACCCGCAGGTCAGCGACGCCGAACTGTCGGCCTGGCGCGCGCTCTCGTACGCCGACCTGGCCTATGAAATCCTGCGCAAGTTCGCCACCGACATTCCCAAGGCCGAGCTCAAGGCGCTCACCAGCAAGACCTACACCGCCGCCGTCTACCGCAACGTGCGCGACGGCGAGCGCGCCGCCGAGATCACCCCCGTGCGGGTGCTCGAGCAGGACGGCGACAAGTCGCTGCTGCTGCAGGCGCTGTCGAACGGCCCCACGCTGGCGTTCAAGGACATGGCGATGCAATTGCTGGGCAACCTGTTCGAGCACGCGCTGGCCAAGGACGGCGCGCACCTGAATATTTTTGGCGCCACCTCGGGCGACACCGGCAGCGCCGCCGAATACGCCATGCGCGGCAAGCAGGGCATCCGCGTGTTCATGCTTTCGCCGCACAAGAAAATGAGCGCCTTCCAGACCGCGCAAATGTTCAGCCTGCAGGACGAGAATATCTACAATATCGCCATCAAGGGCGTGTTCGATGACTGCCAGGACATGGTCAAGGCGGTATCGAACGACCTGCCGTTCAAGCGCACGCAAAAAATCGGCACCGTCAACTCGATCAACTGGGCGCGCGTGGTCGCGCAGGTGGTCTACTACTTCCGCGGCTACCTGGCCGCCACCACCGCTAACAGCCAGAAGGTGTCGTTCACGGTCCCGTCGGGGAACTTCGGCAATATCTGCGCCGGCCACATCGCCCGCATGATGGGCCTGCCGATCGACAAGTTGGTCGCCGCCACCAACGAAAACGACGTGCTCGACGAGTTTTTCCGCACCGGCGTGTACCGCGTGCGCCGCTCGAGCGAAACCTACCACACCAGCAGCCCGTCGATGGACATCTCGAAAGCGTCCAACTTCGAGCGCTTCATCTACGACCTGGTGGGCCAGGACGCGGCCCGCGTGCGCGCGCTGTTTCACCAGGTGGAAACGGCCGGCGGCTTCGATTTGTCCGGCAAGCCGGGCAGCGACGGCGACGAGTGGACGCGCGTCGCCCAATTCGGCTTCCAGTCGGGCCGCTCGACCCACGCCGACCGCGTCGCCACCATCCGCGACGTGCAGGACGACTACGACATCGCCATCGACCCGCACACGGCCGACGGCGTGTTCGTCGCCCGCAAGTTTGCCCAGCCGGGCGTGCCGATGATCGTGCTGGAGACGGCGCTGGCGGCGAAATTCAACGAGACCATCCTCGAAGCGCTGGGCCAGGACGCCGCCCGTCCGGCCGGTTTCGAGGACCTCGAGTCGCTGCCGCAAAAGTTCACCCTGATGACGACCGACGTGGCGCAGATGAAGGCCTACATCGCCGCCCACACGGGGCTCTAGCATGAACACGCCCGCCCCCCGTCCCGCCATGCTCAGCGTGCATGACGCCCTCGCGCTGCTGTTGGCCGCCGTGCGCCCGCTCACGCAAAGTGAAATCGTGGCCACGCTGGCCGCCAACGGCCGCGTGCTGGCGGCGGACCAGGCCTCGACCATCAACGTGCCGTCGGCCGACAACACCCAGATGGACGGCTACGCCGTGCGCGCGGCCGATTGCGCCAGTGGCGCCGCGCGCCTGACGGTGAGCCAGCGCATTCCCGCCGGCCAGGTGGGCGCGCCGCTGGCAGCGGGCTGCGCCGCGCGCATCTTCACCGGCGCCATGATTCCGCCCGGCGCCGACGCGGTGGTGATGCAGGAGCAGTGCGAAGCGCACGACGACGGCAGCGTCACCGTGCGCCACGCGCCGCAGGCAGGCGAATGGATCCGCCGCGCCGGCGAAGACATCGTCGAAGGCGCCACCATCCTGCCGGCCGGCACGCGATTGCGCAGCCAGGAGCTGGGGCTGGCCGCCTCGGTGGGGCTGGCCAGCCTGCCGGTGCTGCGGCCCTTGCGGGTGGCGGTGTTTTTCACGGGCGACGAGCTGACCATGCCGGGCGAAGCGCCGGGCGGGGTGCTCGCGCCCGGCGCCATCTACAACTCCAACCGCTTCACCCTGCGCGCGCTGCTGGAAAACCTGGGCTGCCAGATTGCCGATTTCGGCATCGTGCCCGACACCCTGGCCGCCACCCGCGCCACCTTGCGCGCGGCGGCCGCCGACAATGACCTGATCATCACCTCGGGCGGCGTGTCGGTGGGCGAGGAAGACCACATCAAGCCGGCGGTGGAAGCGGAAGGGCGCCTGGCCATGTGGCAGATCGCCGTCAAGCCCGGCAAACCGCTGGCCTTCGGCGAAGTCGACAAAGCACATGGCGACAAAAAACAGGGCGACAGCGCCTTTTTCATCGGCCTGCCCGGCAACCCCGTCTCGAGCCTGATCACGTTCATGCTGTTCGTGCGCCCGTTTATTCTGCGCCTGCAGGGGCAGGCGGCGCCTGCGCCGGCGCGCGCCTTCACCATGCGCGCCGATTTCGCCTGGCCCAAGGCGGACAGGCGCAATGAATTTCTGCGCGCGCGCATCAACGACGCGGGCGGCCTTGACTTGTTCCCCAACCAGGGCTCGGGCGTGCTCACCTCGACGGTATGGGCCGACGGCCTGATCGACAATCCACCCGGCCAGACCATCGCCGCGGGCGACCTGGTCCGCTTCATCCCCTTCAGCGAACTGCTGCACTAGGCCCCTCATGAACATCAAGCTGCGTTATTTTGCCAGCGTGCGCGAGACGCTCGACATCTCCCACGAAATGGCCACCATCCCCGACGGCGTCGTCACGGTCGGCGCCATCCGCGCCCACCTGGCCAGCCGGGGCGGCATCTGGGCGGATGCCCTGGGCGCCGAAAAAACCCTGCGCACGGCCTACAACCAGGCCATGTGCGGGCCCGAGCAGGTGGTCGAAGCGGGCGCCGAACTGGCATTTTTCCCGCCCGTGACGGGCGGCTGAACCGACCCGCTCAGGGGCGCCGCGAGCGGCTATAACGCATGCCCGTAAAAATCGCCCCCAGCGCCAGCGCATAGGCCGCCGACATCTGCCAGCTCGCTGCCAGGGTGGCGCCGCCGGCCAGGTCAAGCACCACCAGGATGACGAACATCGAAGCGGCCGCCAGCAGGAACTGGGCGATCCAGTAAGTCACACCGTGCATGATTGTCTCCTTAATTTGTGGTAGTCGCTATTTTAAGCCGGCTGGCCTTCACGCGCGCCCGGTCTGGCGCGCGATCCACGCTTCGACGCCGTCGAGACTGCGAAACTCGGCCACCGAGCGGCAGGCGATGTGGGGATGGCGCGCCTGCAGCATGCGCGACAGTGCCGCGCCGGGACCGAGTTCGAGGGCGATCGTCATGCCTGCCTCGGCAGCGGCGTCCATGCAGCCGGCCCAGTCGATGGTGGCGGCCAGCTGGCGCGCCAGCGCGTCCACCGCGCGCGCCTTCTCGTGCGCGCCAAACACGGGCACGGCGTCGACGCCGCACAGCACGGGGCAAAGAAGGGGGGCGAACGCGGTGTGTTCCAGCAGCGCGGCGAACGGCGCCACGGCGCCTGCCAGCAGCGGCGTATGCGCCGCCACCGTCACCGGCAGCGCCTGCAGGCGAGCGCCCACCAGCGTCAGCTGCGATGCCAGCGCGGCCAGCTGCGCCGTCGGGCCACCGACCACGCAGCTGTCGTGGCCATTGATGATGGCAATCGCAAAGCCGTGCCGCGCCGCCAGTGCGCCCGCCTGCGCCAGCGCCAGGCCGCCAATCGCGGCCAGCGTGTGGGCGTGGCCGGCCGCGGCGGCGGCGTCCATCAGCGCCGCGCGCGCGCCGGCCAGGGCGACGGTGGTGGCGCCATCGAAGGCGCCGGCTACGCCATAGGCCGACAATTCGCCCACGCTGTAGCCGGCCACCAGCGCCGGCGCCAGGCGCAGGCGGGCCAGGCGCGGCTGCAAGGACTGCCACATCGCCAGCGTCGCCGCCACCACCGCCGGCTGCGCCACGCGGTTCTCGAACAGGCTGCCGGCGGGCACGGTGAGCGCGCCCAGCAGGGCGGCGCCAGGCTGGCCTTCGCCCTCGGCCAGCACCAGGTCGTTCATGCCTTCGTGCTGGCCGCCCTGGCCCGGGCACAACAGCAACAGGCGCGCGCTCATGGCAGCACGGCGTGCACGAAGCAGGTCGCCGCCAGCAGGTCGGCCGCGCCGCCGGGCGAGAGGCGCCGGCGCACAAAACTGCGATGGGCGGCGACGGCGCTGGCCAGCCAGTCCGGGTGCGCGGTGCCGCCGGCGTCGATGAAGGCGCGCGCCGTGCGGCGCACCAGCGCGGCGCCGCCGGCGCCACCCCGGTACAGCACATTGGTGTCGCTGATGTGGGCCATCAGGGCGAACAGGGCGTCGGTGCGGGCCGCCTGCATGGGCCGGCCCGCGCGCAGGGCGCCGTGCAGGGCGGGCAAGCCCACCTCGAACACCGACGGCAGGCCCAGCGCCGCTTCCTCGCGGGCGCCGGCGGCGGCGTGGCGGTGGGCCACCAGCGCGCCGTGGCTGGCGGGGCCGGTGGTGGTGGCCGCTGAACTGATGACGCTTGCATGCGCCGCCAGCGCGCCGCCCCAGCAGCGCAGCAGCGTCGCGCGCAGGGCGGCGGCATCGACCGCCTGGCCTTGTGCACGCAGGCGGCCGTGGGCGGCGCACAACAGGCCCAGGCAAAAGATGGCGCCGCGGTGGGTGTTGATGCCGCCCGTGGCGAGCAGCATGCGGCGCTCGGCCAGCACGCCCAGCTGGCGCAGTTCGGCAAACGGCGCGTCGGCCGCGCCGGCGCGGCAGATGGCGGCAAAATAGTGACGCAAGGAGAGCAGGCTGCGCATGAAGGTGGCGGCGTTCATGTCGGTGTGGCTGCCATTGTCGACGGGCGAGACCAGCCCCGGCTTCGGGTACAGCAGCAGTTCGGCGTGCAGGCAGGCGAGCGCCAGCCGCGCCGTCTCCCCGTCCATGCGGACGGCCACGGCTGGCGCCATCGAAGCCGCCTTGCGAATTGAGGTCGACGGCGTCGTCATGGCGCCTGCAAGCGCGCCCGCAACTGCGCCTTCGGCAGCAGGCGCACCGCATCGACGGACTTGACGAGCACGCGCTGGTCGGCGCCGCTCGCCCACTCTTTCCACGAGACGGCATCGCCGGCCGGAAACACCAGTTCGCCATCGAGGGGCAGGGCGGCGCTGTGGCGGCCCATCAGGGCCAGGCCCGCGTCGAGCTGGGCCAGCGTGGTCAGCTCCAGCAGCAGGTCAATGTCCGACGCCGGCCCCACATACGATTGCCCTGTCAGTGCCTGCATGGCGCACGAGCCGAACACCTGTAACGGCGGCGCGCCATCGTGCCCGCCGTCGGCGAGCACGGCGGCAAGGGCGCCCTGCCAGTGCGCCGGCGCCGAGGCGACGATGGCCGCCAGCGCCAGCGGCGCCTGCCGGCGCGCCACCGCGGCCACTGGCACGGTGCAGGCGAAGCGGCGCCTGGCGCCGTCCGCGGCCGGTGGGGCGGGCAGGCCCAGGCTGACCGTGTCGGCGCCGCTGCCCGGCTCGCGCCGGCGCACCACCAGCGGCCAGTCGTTCTCCCGCCAGGGTCCGAGCAGCGCGGAGTCTGCGCCGGGCGCCGCCAGCGCCCGGGCCCAGCCGTCGGCCGTCAGATACAGCAGTTCATGGCGCGAGAACATCGTCCCCCGCCACGATGGCGTCGATCACGCGCTGGGCCAGCAGGCGCCCGCCACGGGCCTGGCCCAGCACGGCGCGCAGGTCGCCGGCAGGCGTCGCGGCCAGCGCGTCGACCAGGTGCTGCGCCAGGTCGCCCGTCCAGATCTGCTGCAGGCCGCCCATGCGCACATAGTTTTCCGGGCCGGGCGCGAACACGGGGTTGTCGACGGCCAGTTCGGCCAGGCGCGCTTCGGGTACCTTGGTGATGCGTGCCATTGCCGGCAGGCCCATCACGCGGATGGTGGCGCCGGCCAGCGCGTAGCAGCCGTCCGCCATCAAGCCGCTGGTGATAAAACCGCCCGACAGCGCCTGGTCGTACACCAGGCCGACGATGGCATGGCCGTGCCGGCGCGCCAGGTCCACGCATTTGCCCAGGTGGGCCATGTAACTGTTAATGCCCAACATTTCGTCGCGATGGCGCAGGCGCTGGCCTTGCGTGTCGATCAGCAGCAGGATCGGCCGGCCCGGGTGCGTGCGCACCACCGCCAGGATGGCCCGCGCCTGGGCCAGCGCGATTTCAACGCCGATCGGCGCGTGGCCGGTGGTGCCGACCACGGCGCACGTGGTGAGCGCGTCTGCCAGCCGGCCTTCGCCGCTGAGGAAATGATCGCGCTCGACGATCGTGTGGCCGGCCGGGAACAGGGCGCTGGCAACGCTTTGCCAGTCGATGGCGGTGTTGACGCTCATGGCCGCGCTCCCAGGCGCACGCCTTCGACGGCGGCGACAAATTCGTCCGCCTCCATCAGCGGCAGTGCTTGCGGGCGCGCCACGCCCAGCGCGCGCCAGATGTCGATGGGGTCGCGCGCGCCACCGAAGTGCTCGATGCGTGCGCTCAGGAGCGCCTGCTCCGCCTCCAGGCCGGCCAGCGTCAGCGCGCTGGCCGTGCTGCTTGCCGCCTCGACGGCGGCGCTGGCGGCGGCGCGGAAGGCGGCGATGCTGTCGGCCACCAGGTGCTGGCAATCGCCCAGCAGGTAGCGGTGCTTGCCGCCGGTGGTGCGCCACACGAGCGCGCGGTCGCGGGCGTCGAATTCTTCCACGCCGGCGGCCGTTTCGATCACTTCGGGGCCGGACATGGCCAGCCTGGCTTCCTCCGACATGATGACGCTGTTGGTGCAGCGGGCGACGATGCCCATGCCGCCGAACACGCCGTTGGCGCCGCCCGCCAGGGTCAGCACGAACACCCCGGCGTGACGGGCGTCGAGCACGGCGCGCATGACTTCGGAGACGGCGATCAGGCCGGCGTTGGCTTCGTGCAGGCGCACGCCGCCCGATTCGAGCAGCAATATCACGGCCGGGGCCTGCTCGCGCACGGCGCGGCGCAGCAGTCCGACCAGCTTGGCGCCATGGACTTCACCGACGGCACCGCCCATGAAGCCGCCTTCCTGGGCGGCCACCAGCACGGCCGCGCCATTAAGGCGCGCGCGGCCGACGGCGACGCCGTCGTCGAAGGCCACCGGGGCGTCCAGCTGGCCCAGGTGGGGGCTGGTCACGCGCGCCGACGGCGGCAAGAATTCCGTAAAGCTGCCGCTGTCGAACAGGCGCTCGATGCGCTGGCGGGCGCTCGCCTCGAGGTAGCTGGCGTGTGTGTGCAGTGCGGCCGTCATGGCGCCCCTCCCAGCAGGTTTTCCAGCGCCTGGTCCAGGCGCAGGCTGACCACCGCCGGGGTGGCGCCCATGTCATTGATGGCGATGCGCGCGTCGGCCAGCGACCAGCGCTGCTGGAAATCGTCGACCACGGCCTGCCAGGTGGCGCCGAAGCCGACCGCGGCGGTGGTGATGTCGATGGCGCAGGCGCCGTCCAGCGGCGCCGCCTCGACCAGCACTTCGAGGTTGCCGGAGCCGACCACGCCGACCAGCACGGCGGCGCTGGTGGCGGGCAGCGCACGGTGGCCGTGCTCAAAACGGTAATGCAGGGTTTCCATGGTGTGTACCTTACCAGTTCCTGAAACGGCGCGGTGGCTCGTACAAGCCGCCCGACGCGCGCACCAGGTCTTTCATGTTACGGGCCGCCAGCAGGTCGCGGCTGGCGTCGCGCTTGTCGATGCCGAGGTCTTCGGGGCGGGTGATGATGCCGCGGTCGCGCAGGTTTTCCACCATGCGCCTGTCGCGCGCCAGGCCGACGGCGGTGTAGCCGGCCACGCCGCGAATGGCCTGTTCGCGTTCTTCCTCGCCACGGCACAGCAGCAGGTTGGCGATGCCTTCTTCGGTGAGGATGTGGGTGACGTCGTCGCCGTAGATCATCACGGGCGGGATGGCGAAGCCGGCCTGCTCGGCCAGTTCCCACGCGTCGAGACGGTCGACAAAGGCCGGCTGCATGTGTTCGCGGAAGGTTTCGACGATCTGCACCACCAGCTTCTGGCCGCGCGGGATCTGGCCGCTGCCGCGCCGGGCCTGCTCGCCCGCCTTGAGCCAGGCGGGGCTGGCGTGACGGCGTCCGCGCGCGTCGGCGCCCATGTTCGAGGCGCCCCCGAAGCCGGCGATACGGCCCACGGTGGCGGTCGAGGAATTGCCCTGCATGTCGATCTGCAGGGTCGAACCGATGAACATGTCGCAGGCGTAGTGGCCGGCCGCCTGGCACAGGGCGCGGTTGCTGCGCATGCTGCCATCGGGGCCGACGGCGAACACGTCGGGGCGGGCGCGGATGTATTCTTCCATGCCCAACTCGGAGCCGAACGAGTGGACGGTGTCGATGAAGCCGGCCTCGATGGCGGGAATGAGGGCCGGGTGGGGGTTCAAGGCCCAGTGGCGGCAGATCTGCCCCTTCAGACCGAGCGACTCGGCGTAAGTGGGCAGCAGCAGCTCGATGGCGGCGGTGTCGAAGCCAATGCCGTGATTGAGGCGCTGCACGCCGTATTCGGCGTAGATGCCCTTGATCGCCATCATCGCCATCAACACCTGGATTTCCGAGATGAGGGCGGGATCGCGGGTAAACAGCGGCTCGATGTAGTAGGGATCGGGCGAGGCGACGACGAAGTCGACCCAGTCGCCGGGAATGTCGACGCGCGGCAGCACGTCAACGATGCGGTTGACCTGGACGATCACGATGCCGTTCTTGAAGGCGGTCGCTTCGACGATGGCCGGGGTGTCTTCCGTGTTCGGTCCCGTATACAGGTTGCCGTGACGGTCGGCCGCTTCGGCCGCCACCAGGCACACGCGCGGCGCCAGGTCGATGAAATAGCGGGCAAACAGTTCGAGGTAGGTGTGGATGGCGCCGATATTGAGCTGGCCGGCGGCGACCAGGCGCGCCACCCGTCCCGCCTGCGGGCCGGAGAAGGAAAAGTCGAGGCGGTCGGCGACGCCCCGCTCGAACACGTCGAGGTGCTCGGGCAGGGCCAGCACCGATTGCAGCATGTGCAGGTGGTTGATGCGCGCCGGGTCGAGCGCGGCCAGCGCGCGCGCCAGGAAGTCGGCCTGCTTCTGGTTGTTCCCTTCCAGGCAGACCCGGTCGCCGCACTCGATCACGCTGTAGAGCAGGTCGGCCAGGCGCGCGGCCGGCACCACCTTGGCGTCTGTGGCGCCGGCCAGTATGGCGCCGGCGCGCGCCAGGCGGGCCTGGCGATTTTGCGCCAGCGTGTTCCACTGTTTCATTTGGCCCCCATCAGAAGGTTGGGCAGGCTGGTGGCGATGCTGGGAAACAGGCATAACAGGATCACGGCGACGAACATCAGGCCGACAAACGGCATCACGCCCCAGATCACATCCTTCAAGGGGATGTCGGGCGCGATGTTTTTTATGACGAAGATGTTCAGGCCCACGGGCGGATGGATCAGGCCCATTTCCATCACCACCGTCATGACGATGCCAAACCAGATCAGGTCGAAGCCGGCCGCTTTCAGGGGCGGCAGAATGATCGGCGCCGTCATCAGGATGATCGACACGGGTGGCAGGAAAAAGCCGAACACGATCACCATCAGCAGGATCACCGCCAGCAGCAGCCAGCGCGACAGGTGCATGTCGACGACCCATTGCGCCGCCGACTGGCTGATGTGCAGGTAGCTCATCACGTAGGAGTAGAACAGCGACATGCCGATGATCAGCAGCAGCATGGTCGACTCCTTGATGGTCGAGGTCAGGATGGGCGCCAGGTCGCGCGGACGCCAGACCTGGTAGACGATGGCGATCAATACCATCGCCAGCAGCGCGCCCAGGCCCGCCGTTTCCGACGGCGTCGCGTAACCGCCATACAGCGCCACCATCACGCCGATCAGCAGGATCACGAAGGGCAGCACGCGCGGCAGCATTTCGACTTTTTCACGCAGCGTGTAGTGCTCGGTCTCGAGGTAGGCCGACTTGACGCCGCCCCCTTCATAGACGGCCTTGGCCAGCGCGTACTCCTTGCGGGCACGGTAGACGGCGTAGCCGGCGAACAGGCCCACGAGCAGCATGCCGGGGCCGATCCCGGCCAAAAACAGGCGCCCCAGCGACTGTTCGGCCGCCACCGCGTACAGGATCATGGTGATCGACGGCGGCAGCAGGATGCCCAGCGTGCCGCCGGCGGCGATGATGCCGGCGGCAAAGCCGGGCGAATAGCCGCGCCGGCGCATTTCGGGAATGCCGGCCGAGCCGATCGCCGAGCAGGTGGCGGGCGAGGAGCCGGCCATGGCGGCGAACAGCGCGCAGGCGAACACATTGGCGATGCCCAGCCCGCCCGGCACCTTGTGCAGCCAGGTGTGGATGGCCGAGTACAGGTCCTTGCCGGCCGGTGACTTGCCGATCGCCGCCCCCTTGAGGATGAACAGGGGGATCGACAGCAGGGTGATCGAGGCCATCTCTTCGTAGACGTTCTGGGTGACGGTGTCGAGCGAGGACGCCGGCATGAACACATACATGAAGCCGGTGGCCACCACGCCCAGCGCGAAGGCGATCGGCATGCCGGAAAACATGACGATCAGGGTGACGACGCCGTACAGGGCGCCCAGGGTGAGGGGACTCATGGCAGGCTCCGTTCAGGGTGCGTCTTCATCGCGTCCGGGGCCGGTGCGCGGGTGTTGGTCAGGTGGGTCAGTACCTGCACCAGGATTTGCAGGGTCAGCACGCTCATGCCGAAGGCCATCATGGCGTAGGGGATCCACAAGGGCGGCGCGAAGGTCGACGAGGTGGTCATGCCGTCGACCCACGCTTCATGCCACAAGGCCCACGACTTCCACGAAAAGAAGGCGCAGAACAGGCACGACACCAGGTCGACGATGAACAGTCGCACCGCGTTCACGCGCGCGGGCAACAGCGACGACAGGGCCTCGATGCCGATGTGGCCACGGAAGGACTGCACGTAAGCGGTGCAGAAGAAGGTGGCGCCCACCAGCATGAACACCGACGCTTCATCCTGCCAGTCGGTGGGGGTCTTAAAAAAATAGCGCACCACCACCGAGTAGGTGAGGATGAGCGCAGTAAACACCAGCGCCGCCATCGACAGGCGCAGCAGCAGGGCGTTGAAGCCGTCGAGCAGGCGCGAAAAAGCGGCCAGCGCCTTCTGCTCGGGCACCGCCGGACGCGCAGGCTTGCCGCCGGGCGGCGGGAGATCAAAACCGTGACTCATGGCGCGCCTTTTACAGGGTCTTCTCGGCCAGCGCCAGCAGCTTGGCGCAATTGGCGTTCTTGTCGGCGTAATCCTTCCACACGTTGGCGCGCGCGATGGCCTGCCATTTCTTGACGATGTCGGGATTCAAATCGACCACCTTGGCGCCGGCCTTGGCATACACGGCGGCCACCGCCGAATCGTCGGCCTGGGCCGCCTTGCGGGCAAAGCCTTCCAGTTCGGCGCCCACCGTCATGATCAGGGCCTGCTGCTCCTTGCTCAGCTTGTCGAACACGGCTTTCGACATCATCAGGGGCTCGAACATGAACCAGTAGGCGCCATTGCGGCCCGTGGTGAGCGACTTCGACACCTCCTCGAGGCGGAAGGAAATGAGCGAGGTCGAGGACGTGAGCGCCGCTTCCATCGCGCCCGTCTGCATGGCGGCGTAGATTTCGTTCGACGGCAGCGTCACCACGGCGGCGCCGGCGGCCTTGAGCATCAGGTCCATTTCACGCGAACCGCCGCGCACCTTCATGCCCTTGGCGTCTTCCGGGTGGACGATCGCCTTGGTGCGCGAGGCGACCCCGCCGGCCTGCCAGATCCACGAGATGAGCACGATGCCCTTTTCCAGCAGGATGCGGTTGAGTTCCTTGCCCACTTCGGCGTTCTTCCAGCCGTAACCCTGGTCGTACGAGGTGACCAGGCCGGGCATCAGGCCGATGTTCACTTCGGGCACTTCGCCGCCCGCGTAGGCCAGCGGCACCAGCGCCAGGTCGAGCGCGCCCTTGCGCATGGCCGAGAACTGCGCATTCGTCTTCATCAGCGAGGAGCCGGGATAGATCTCGAATTTCAGGCCGCCCTTGCTGCGCTTTTCCACCTCGGCGGCGAACATGCGGCACAGGCGGTCGCGAAAATCCCCCTCGGCGACGGTGCCGCCGGGGAACTGGTGCGAAATTTTCAGCGTCGTCGCCGTCTGCGCGAACGCGTGGTGCATCCACAAGGGGCTCGTGGCGAGTGCGCCGACAAGGGTGCGGCGGGCGGTATTGGTCATTGTCATCCTCCAAGATGTTGTTATCCGCGCAGCGTTGTCTGGTGCACCACGCGGTAAGACGGGTTGTCATCATCGGCATCGTTGTGCCTGGCTTTTTATGTATACAAGACTAAACTTAAAAAATACAATGTCAAGCATCATGTGCGTATTTGCGCAATTCCCAACAAAAACAGGAGCCACCGCATGAGCAGCCGTTCCGCCCAATTACGCGAGTCGATCGAAGAGCTGATCGCCGTCGGCACGCTGGCGCCCGGCCAGCATCTCGACGAGACCGAGCTGGCCGCCCGCTATGGCGTCTCGCGCACGCCGATCCGTGAAACCCTGATCCAGCTGGCCTCGATGGGCCTGGTGGTGATCCGTCCGCGCCGCGGCGCCGTGGTGGCCGAACTGGGGCCGCGCCAGCTTGTCGAGATGTTCGAGATGATGTCCGAGCTCGAGGCGGTGTGCGCCCGCCTCGGTGCGCGCCGCATGAACGCGGCCGAGCGCAGTGCGCTCGCCGCGGTGCACCGCGATTGCCAGGCGGCCAGCTTGAGCGCCGATCCGGACGAGTACTATTACAAGAACGAAGCGTTCCATCACGCCATCTACGGCGGCAGCCACAACCAGTTCCTGATCGAGCAGGCGCTGGCCCTGTCGCGCCGCCTGCGCCCTTACCGCCGCCTGCAGTTGCGCGTGCGCGACCGCGTGGCCACCTCGTTCGCCGAACACGACGTGCTCGTCGAGGCCATCGTCGGCGGCGACGGCGAGCTGGCGGCGCGGCTGGCGCGCGACCATGTGATGATCCAGGGCGAGCGCTTTGCCGACCTGATGGCGTCGCTGCCGCAGCCGCAGCCGTCGAACTGACGCCGGCATTGACCGGCAGCGGCGCGCCGATTAAGGTAGCGGCACCCTTCGTTCACTTTTCATGGCCCCCGATGACTTCTTTGCCCCGCTTTGCCCGCCTGCCGCGCCGCGCCGTCACCCTGTTGCTGTCCTTCGCCGTCCTCACGCCCGTGCTGGCGGCGGGCGTCCCGCCGGCCGTGGCGGCGCCTGCCCGGCCCAAGCTGGTCGTGGTGATGGTGGTCGACGGCCTGCCCAACGAGCAGCTGCAGCGCTACCGCGAGCAGTTCGGCCAGGGCGGCTTTCGGCGCCTGCTCGAGACCGGCGCCGCGTTCAGCAATGCGCACCAGGCCCACGGCATCACCGTCACCGCCATCGGCCACACGGCGGTGCTGACGGGCGCCTACCCCTACCAGCACGGCATCATCGGCAACGACTGGATCGATCCGGCCAGCGGCCAGTCGATCTACTGCACCGAAGACCGCGCCCACACCTATATCGGCGAGAGCACCCGCCCCGGCGATGGCACCTCGCCGAAGAACCTGCGGGTGGACACCCTGGGCGACCAGCTGCGCTACGCCACCGGCAACCGTGCCAAGGTGGTGACGGTGTCGGGCAAGGACCGCGGCGCCATCCTGCTGGCCGGTAAAACCGGCACGCCGTATATGTACATGGATGGCAGCGGCAATTTCGCCAGCAGCAGTTTTTACATGGCGGCGCACCCGGCGTGGGTGCAGCGCTACGCCGCCGACAAGCCGCAGGACCGCTACTACGGCAAGGCCTGGACCCCGCTGCTGGCCGACGCCGCCTACGCGGGCGACGCGCCCGATGACGCCATCCCACTGGCGGTCAACCGTTTTCCGCTGACCATGAGCAGCAAGAACGGCACCCGCGACGGCGACTATTACGCGAAACTCAAGACCAGCCCCTACCTCGACGAACTGACGCTGGAGTTCGCCAAGGCGGCGGTCGACGGCGAAAACCTGGGCCGCAATCCGGCCGACGTACCCGACCTGCTGGGCGTGAGCCTGTCGGCGCACGACTACGTCAACCACAAGTACGGCCCCGAGAGCAAGATGTCGCACGACCACCTGCAGCGGCTCGACCGCATGCTGGCCGATTTCTTCAGCTACCTCGACGGTCGCCTGGGCAAGGACAATTTTCTGGTGGTGCTCACCGCCGACCATGGTTTTACCAATACGCCCGAGTTTTCGCAGGCGCGCCACATCGACGCCATGCGCATCCCCTCGAAAAAGCTGGTGGAGGACCTGAACGCCCATTTGGGCGCCAGGTTCGCCCTGACGAAGGCGGTGCGCATCGCCTCGGTGCCGAACCTGTATCTCGATTACCCGCAGATCGACCAGCGCGGCATCGCCCGCGCCGCCGTCGAAGCCGAGGCGGCGCGCTTCCTGCTCGAGCAGCCCGGCATCGCCCAGGTCTACACCCGCGCGCAGTTCGAGAACGGCGGCGCCGGCGGCACCCGCATGGACCTGTTGATGCGGCGCGCCTGGCACCGCCAGCTGTCGGGCGACCTGATGATGGTGACGAAGCCGTATGTGTTCTTCGGCAGCGGCAGCACCGGCGCCTCGCACGGCACCCCCTACGCCTACGACACCAATGTGCCGCTGCTGCTGATGGGCCAACGCTGGATCCGGCCGGGCGACTACGGCCAGTACGCCGAAGTGGTCGACCTGGCGCCCACCCTGGCGCACCTGCTCAAGGTGCGCCCGCCGGCGGCGTCCGAGGGCCGGGTGCTGACCGAACTGCTGCGCTAAGCGCATCGCGGCAATGTAGCGCAGGGGCGCGATCGTCGTCGCCGCCACCGTCAGCGTTGGCGTGCCCGATGACAAGGCTGGAAATTCGATGCATCTGTCATCTGAGTCGCGCTGACAAGCGGCCTTATTTTTGGCGCTTTCACCGTTTGCTGTGGGGCGACCCCGAACCGATTTGAATTGCTGAGGTCAAACCTGCTCCACCAAGGTGATGGGAGAGCAGCATGGCACAAGGCAAGCAGGTCCGTCCGAATTTCACCCGCCTGTTCTCCCGGCTGCGCGCCTTTAGAACCTATCCCGGTAGGTAGGAGGAAGCGGATTGCGACGTGCGCGTAGGCGATGCATGGCAGCCGAGGGCAAGGCGCGAGGATGACGCATGGCGAGCCATGCGAAGACGAGGCAAGTCATATATGACGGCCCGCCATCGGTTGCCAGGCGTCGCAGCGGCGCACCGGCAAGCAGCGACTCCGACCTACCGGGATAGGTTCTTGATACCCACCAGAGGCTGGCCGTCTGCTGCTTTATGTCGGCGCTCGTCAACGGCGAGCGCATCGCCGCGCTGATCGACCAGATCGCCCGCGCGCGCAGCGCGTGTCCCCGCTGCGCATCGCGCCAGTTCGGCCGCCACGGCTTCGCCAATGGCCTGCAGCGATACCGCTGCAGCGCCTGTGGAAAAACCTTCAATGGTTTGACGGGCACGCCGCTGGCGCGCCTGCGCCTCAAGGGCAAGTGGCTCGCGTATTGCGATTGCCTGCGCGACCCGGCCTGCACCGTCAAAAGCGCCGCCGAGAAAGTGCAGGTACACGCCAATACCAGTTTCAGATGGCGCCACCGCTTCCTGCACTGGGTCAAGTTCGACCGACCCGCCACACTGCAAGGCATCACCGAGGCCGACGAGACGTTTTTGCTCGAATCGGAGAAGGGGAACCGGCAGGGTAAGAAGCAGAGTAACCCGCAGAGCAACCAGCAGAGCACTCAGCAGAGTAATCAGCAGGAAAGTGATCAGGACAAGGGGCCGAAAAAGGATCAGGAAAGCGGGCAGGGAAGTCAGCAGGAAAATACACCGTTGGGCAGAGCGCCTCGCAAGCGCGGCGGCGTCGCGTCGAAACGGGGCATATCCAGGCAACTGGTCAATATCGTGGTGGCGCGCGACCGGGGCGGCGCCACCATCGATTTTATTGCCGGGCGCGGCGCCCTCAAAGCCGACGCCTTGCACACCCACCTGCTGCCAAAACTGCAGCGCGATGTGCTGCTCGTGAGCGACGCCAATGCGGCCTATAAAAAATTCGCGCTCGAGGCAGGCATCGACCATCAAAGCATCAACCTGCGCCAGGGCGTTCGTGTACGTGAAGCCATTCACATTCAAAACGTCAACGCTTATCACAGCCGCTTTAAACGGTGGCTCCATCACTTCAACGGCGTGGCCACGCGCTATCTGGACAATTACCTGGGCTGGTGCTGGGCCATCGACCTGCGCCGCATCGGCAACGCCGAGCGCTTCCTCGCAGCGGCGCTCGGTCACTTCAGCGCTTGAGCTCGAAAGAAACTCAACAGCTAACCATCATGAGGGATCATATTTCTTCGCCCCCGCGCATGAAAGCGGCGGTAAGCGCAAGATGGAAGTCGGCGCACAAGACAACAAAAGTCGATCACCGAATGGTGGTCCGACCCCGCAGCTAACCAGACTTG